>JAMPYE010000009.1 GCA_023700825.1 Thermoanaerobaculia bacterium
CTCTGGGACGAAGTCGCCGGGTTTCAGTACGATTCGCTGCTCAGCCAGTCGACTATAAAGAGACCCGTGGATGTAGGAGTACACAACGAGGCTCTGCGCGAGAAGAATGACGGTGACCAGCGAGCACAGATACTCCGCCGGCGAACCTCCAGGTCTACCCGTGAACTCAGCCGCAAGAAGAAGAGTGGCCGCTACGAGCCCAATCCCGAAGATCACTCGCATCGCCGCGGTGAGCCTCGCGTTCTTCTGTGAGAAGGTCAGCGGCGAGTCCAAGCTCCGACTCCCACTCGCGTAATAGAAGTTGTATCCTCTCAACTGTTCATTGGCAGAGCGACGTCCACATAGAGCGAACTCGCCCTCCGTGACCGGGAAGCGGGAGATCAGCCAGACGTCGGATCCGTCCTGCCGGCGACCGTCCCAGACAAAACCAATTGAAACGTGAGCTCCGGCATCGAGCTCTCGCAACTCCTCATCCAGGAAGGGATACTGGCTGTCCGTCACCGATCGCCGAAAATCGCTGACACGGACGTATGGAATGAGAGACTCCTGGGCGGCATGATCTGGAATCAGGCCAAAAGTCGCATCCTCCAGAAAGGACCCTTCCAGCGTCTGCTCGCCTACCCCGCATCGTGATCCCGCGAGCGAGTGTGGGCCCCCGGGAACCATCCCCTGCGCTGCCAGAAACACGACAGGCAGCAGAACTGCTGCCACACAAGTGAACGCCGCGATGCCGAAGGCGAGTCCTTCCAGCGCAACCCCGCTCGACTCGGATGTGCCGCGTCGTGATGGACGGAACAGCCGGCCGATCGTCAAACGGCCGAGAGCGCGACCACCGGTGATGACCCAAAGGGCGCAGAACGGAATCGTCGTAGCGAATACCCGCATTCCGTCGGCATCGATCGGCGGCAACAAGGGCAACGATGCAAGAACGCCCACCATGGAAGCCGTCGAGAGCCCTGCGATATCCCGCAGCCGCTCAAAGGCGGCGTAGGCCGCTCCGAACAGCGCCAGCAACCAGAGCATTGCGTTCAGCGTTGACTGGGCACTCCCGGCACGAAGGAACGTGAAGGCTCCCCGAGCGGTTCTAAAGTAATCGAGGAAGGCACCGGCCATACCCCGGGCAAGAAGGGCGGGATTCGCCACGATCTTCTCGATCGCCAGGCCCATTACCTCGTTCTCGGCCACGTTTGGATGTTCCCTCACGAAGAGGTCCCAACCCTTGTTCCCGCTAGCGAGGCCGTAGAGGGTATACGAGTAGTTCGAGAAGGCCACGCCCCGCCCGGCCGACATTACTTTCACGAGTAGCAGGTTTATCCCGAAGCCGGAGCACACTACGAACGTCGCCAACGCGACGGTTCGCACGAAGGGGTGCCGCATTCGGAATTCGTAGCTTAGCCAGATGATCAGCACCGGCAGCACCAGAAAGGCGCCGGCACGGGCGTTCAAACCGAGCGTCAGCAGACCTAGGCCGACCAGGGCGAGCCCGACCCGCCTCCCCAACACTCCGGCCAGCAGGAAGAACAACGCGAGGTTTCCCAGCGCGAAGCCCAGCTGCTCGGTAAGCGTGGTGCCTGCGAAGCGCACATAGAACTTGAAAGCGAACAGCACGTACGCGGTCGCTCCTAACCCTCCGGCCCAGCGACTCAGGGTTCGAGCGACCATTAGAACGGCTACGCCGTTGAGCAAACACAGGAGCGCGAGTGCGCCCGTGAGACTCCCACCCGTCAATCGCAGCATGACGGAAAGGAACCCTGAAAACAGAGGTCTTCGTGCTCCCCAAATATTGAGGGACAGACCATGTACCAGGCGCGCCGCGTTCTCATAGTACGCCGATGCGTCTGACCACGGCAGAAGGCCACCAACCACGCTGCCGTCGTAGTGCGCGAACTGCCACTTGTAGAGCAAGGCTATTGCGAAAAGGGACAACACCGCGGTCGCCTGCAACGCCTCTCGCCCGAAGCCGTCACGGCGAAATAAAAGCGCAAGGACGAGCCCTATCGCGGCAAGAGTTCCCAGGCTGGCCTGCTGCACCACCGCGGTGAAGTATGGTGACGGCGGGATCACCAACAACAGCCCGAACACCAATGCGCCGGCTGCTATCGGAAGCGACTCGCGGAGTTCAAGCCTCCAACGCGCAGGATCAGTCGGCGTATGCATCGGCCCTTTTCACCATTACGACGTGTGCGAACATCGCCAGGTGCGACATCACCGGCGTCAACGCCGTTTCGAAACCCCGCACCGCCCGGTAGCTCCACGCCGGCATCAACTGACGCATCGATACCCCCCCGGAGAGCAAGTACGCAAGCGGCATGAACGGAGTAATCCTCACAACGTGCCACTCCCGAAATTCCTGCTCGAACTGGATCCGGTCGCGTCCGAAAATGATCCACGGCAACGCTCCGTTGGCGCTCGAAAGCGGGCCGACCGATGCGAACTCCCACGAGTCTGCGGTCGGGTCGAACGGCTCGTGATGGAGTCGCGCGTATATAAACCTCGACCAGTCCGAAACCCAAGGCTCGATCATACTGACCACCCCGCCCGGTCGCACGACGCGCGTCACTTCCGTGAAGAACTGCCTGACTTCAGGGATGTGGTGGAGCACATTCGTCATGGCGACTGCCTTGAGCGCCCCGTCCGTGAATGGCATTCGGCGGCCGTCAACGATCAATGACATTCCATCGAGATGGAACGTCTCCGTCGTGATTAGCCCAGGCAGCCGCTCGCGCAGGAACCCCGCTCCCGAACCGAGCTCGACCACCCCGCCTGGCCCGGAGGGGATCGACGCAACGATCCGACCGTACCAGTCATCATAGATCTGCGAGAGAAACGTGTTCTCCCGGATCGCTCGGCGACGCAGCACCGTCGTCCGGGGATCATCGAGATCCACCCCTCGCAGATAGTCGATCTCCAGCCAATTCCGTAACAGCATCAGGTTTGACTTGCCTGGCGCGAGCGAACATTTCCGTCGCGGTTCGCGCCGAAACTTGCCCACCTGCCCCACTCCTTCGCAGATGATATCAGGAGGCACATTTTCCCGACCATCGCCCGCTTCAAGACCAGTCGCTGCGCCTTCCCATTCCCTTTCAATCGGCGGCCGCGATAGGTCCCGCAAGCTGCGTGAATTGACTCGCGATTCTGCGACGTTGCTGCGCGACTCGCGTCGCACCTGGCCGCAACAGTTGGGTTCGTGAGCTCCCTTCCAGAACGATTCGCCCGGAGGACAGCCATGCTCTCGTTCCGGCGAATCATGCATCTTCCAGAATGCACATAGCCTGTCCGCCTAATTCCGCGACGGATGCTCCGCGGAGTGTGGTCGCCGGATGCTTCAGATCGGACGCGCGGATCGCAGCTTACGGTGCGACCTCAACCGATTGCCTGACCTGGATGCACTCACCGGGCGTGGACGTGACCTCCAACTCGATCGACTGGGATCCGACACGCAGCGGTAGGCCGCAGATTTCCCCAGTCGCTTCATCGAGGGAAAGCCCATCCGGCAGAGAGATCGCGCTGAAGGACACTGTCTCGCGGTCCCAAAAAGCGATGTTATACGAGGACTTCTCGCTGGCCCGATTACGAAGGTCGCCGAGCGACCGAATGTACTGCAAACGGTACTCGTAGGGCTCGCCTACGCGTCCCTGGGGCGGATGGCTGTAGATCATGGGCCGAGAAACTTCGACATAGTCTGACGGGCCGCTTGCGTTGCCCGCCGCGTCCAGCGCGACCACGCGGTAGAAGGCCCTGTTCGTGTTCGGCAGCGCCAGTTCCGTCCCGACGACGTCAAGACTGGTGCCTGTCGTCAACGTAATGAAGTTCGCTGGGGTTCTTACAAGGCGCTTGTCTCCGTCACGAGCATGCGCTGCCTCATACTCCTGCATCGTCCGCACGAAGCCTCTTCCGTGGAACACCATGGATTTCGAATCGCTGGCAGTAAATCCTCGCTCATCGCTCCCGTAGACCTTGTACGCGAGAGGCTGCCGGCCATTCGCGTTTGGCTTCCACGACAGGGTGTAACCTCCGCGCTCGTTTCGCGTCAAACGAAGATCCTGTGGCACCCCCGCCGCTCGACACCGAAACCGGAACACGGGGCTCCACGCACCCCATACACCCGTCGAATCCAAGGCTCGAACGCGCCAGAAGTAGTCCGTGTCGGGGTTGAGAAGACCGGCGTAGGGAACCTCCCACCTCGACGCGTCTTTGGCTCGAATCGGTGACGCTTCTTCTCCGAAAACCCCGAGGACGGCACTCTTCCATCGAGACGTGAAGCCGGGTTGTGTGGGTCTGATCAGTCTTTCGAAATTGGAGGAGAGAGGCCACCGCATGTCGGAGTGTGCCGATAGCTCGAAGTGATATCCGGCGATGGCGTCGCCGTCCGGATCTGACGAGTCGGTCCAATCGAACTCGACCTTCGTTCCCTCGACGTCCGATCCGTCCGCTGGAGAGAGGGCCGCCACCGGTGGCCCCGGCGGATGCCAGCTCACTCGTTCCATCCACTCGTGCGTGATCCGCACTCGACGTTCCCCATCGGTGTCGTCGGCGTACGAGACGCGATTCTCTCCGACAGTCAACTCAGGTAGCCCAAGCAACGACGTCTGGATGTCGGTTTCGAAGATCACGTCGCTGGCGACTGTTGATCCACGAAGAACCAGCTGCAGGAAGAACTCATACGTGGGCGCTCCACGCCGGGAGACAACATGATCGAGACTGGCGCTCAACCGCCGAGGTCTTCCGTCAAAGGTCGCAGGTAACGGCGACCAGGTCTCGCCGTCCGTCGAGTAGCGCCACTCCGAGCCTCTTTGTCCATCGCCGCTGATCGCGGAGGAAGCCCGGCCGCCGACGATCACGTAAGGGCTGCGAAACCGCCAGGTGACATAGGACTGACCACCCCACGACAGGGAACGAATCTCTCCCGATCCGGTGTCGAAGACCACGTTCTTACTCGTCTCGACACCCTGCTGAGCGAGCGCGTCAGTCAGATCAGGTCGATACCGGAGCCGTCCGTTTCGCATATTGTCATATGCAGTCCTACCCCACCCAGCAAACAGGTCGCCCACCCCGTTGTCGACGGGTCGCCCGGCCACGGCTGCGAGCCCGTTCGTGTACTGCTTGCCAACGTGATCCCACCGGAATTCGAGCGATTCTCCGGGCCGAAGCACGAGCATCATCGAGTGGTTGGTAGCGGGCGGAATGACGGTATCGCGTACGCCGTCGTAACCATATAACGAGGCTGTTGACTCGTTTCGACTCCGGTCCTCGGGCGCATAGATTCCGTAGGTGTGCGTGCGCTTGATCAGATCGTGGTCGCGAGTGATGGCCTCTTCTGAAGCGATCGTTTCGTTGTCGCGCTCCAGGCAGATCACGTGCAAGTCGCCATCCATCATGTGGTAGGCATCGTCGTAAAACACCTCGCCAACGACGTGACCGACAGGGTGGCCGCGGCGGATGCGGAACCCGGCCGATTGCCAGAGAGCGTCCAACACCGACGTCTGGTCTCCACACAGGGTGTAACCGTAGACATTGAGCATCTTCACCGCGTCCACTACCTCCGCATCCCAGGTGGTCGCATGGAAGCGATGCCGACGGGCGAACTCCCAAATCGCGCGCGCCCGGTCCCTCGGCTCCGTCCATCCTCGAGTCGCTTCGGCGACGATGCTCTCGAGATTCCGCCAATCCCCCCGGCCATTTACGATCAGCCTTGGATTTCGAACGTCGGCGCGCCCGACGTTTTCGATGAGCAGCGACCGGTTGGGCTGCCACCCCTGAACGAACGCGGCGTGGCCTACCGGCATGCGAGTCATCACTCCGTCGACATTCCCACGAAACGAGATGACGTAGTCGTGACTCCTGCCGCCCACCGCCTCCTGGTGGGATTGTCGCCGATCGCTGCGCAGGTCCCGGTATTTGGCTTTCGGCGGCCCGATCGTCGACGCCGCCATGGATCCCGCGAGCGCAACGACCAACAGAATGGTTCCAGCGGGTATGCGCAGCGCTGGCAACGCCAGGAGTTCTCGCGGTGATCGACCGGTGCGAGAAGGTCGTCTCCGCCCGGAGGCTACTTGCGCGCTGGGGGTTCTTGTGTCGTCGAGCATTGCAATAAGTGGTTATGGATGACTCTCGCTTCGATACGGAGCTCCGCACCAAGCGACTCGCGGCTCACGGCTCACCGAAAGTGCACCACACGACTTGACCCGTACAAAGAGATCGGCCCCCGCTCGATCACGATGACGTCTACTTGTCGACAGACTACGAAGGGGCCTCACGATCGAGTTCTCAGCGTAACCGATGGCTCGATCACGGCACAACCCTCGATCTCGCGCGTCCGCCGACGAGGATCACCACGGCTGCCAGGAACACGAAGCCATACGCAATCCTCACTCCCGTCATCAACGCGGGATATCTCTGCGAAAGGGTCAGTCGAGGCTTTCCCTCTGTCGACCGATCTGACTCATAGAACTGGTACCCCTGCAATGCCGGCTCACCCAGCGGACGTACACAGACGGTAGAGTACCCCTCGGGTACACACGAGCCGGACAGAAGCCAGACTGCATAACGGGCGCCGGAGTTGACCTCGTGCACCATTGCCAGGGATAGGTGAACACCAGCGGAGAGTCCGCGCAGACCCTCAACCAGCGGAGGATACTGACCGCTCTTCAGAGAATCACGAAAGTCACTCTCGCGAACATATGGCAGGTACGACTCTCGAGCGGCGTCGTCCGGAATGAGGATGATGCTCGCGCCCGACAGTGCGAGCCCTTGCAAGAGAGTCTCACCCTCGGCGCAGGCGAGTGCTGTCCGTTCCTCTGAATGCCCGTCCTCACGTTCCGCCGTCGCTCGCGCCAGGCCCGGCACGACCACCGCCAGAGCCACGACTGCAGCGGAAACCCAGATCACGGCTCTCTCGAACGGCACTCTGGTGCCGGGATTCGCGTCGGACGTCGCGTAGGAGTTCGGTCGCTTCAGGAGTGAAGCGAGCCGCGACGCACCCGTGGCGATCCAGAGCGCACTGAAAGGAATCGTCGCCGCGAAGACCCTCATGCCGTCCGAGTCGATCGGCGGCAGGAGCGGGAGAGACGCAGCCACACCGAGAAGCGAGGCCAGCGCGAGCCCGTCGGCTCCGCGCATGCGGCGAGTGACAGCTTGCCAGGCACCCAGCACGACCAGAATCCAGAGGCCCGCCGTCATCGCCACCTGGGATCTAGCCGCGTCGATGAACCCGAACGCCCCACGCCGCGGCGCCAGAAAATCGAGACAGGACGACAGCATCCCCTTCACGAAGAGCGCCGGATAGGACTTGATCTTCTCGATCGCCAGAGGGAGCATCTCGCGATCCGTCACGCCCGGCTGGTCGATCGAGATCTGCTTCCAACTCTTGTTCCCGGCCGCGATCCCGTACAGCGTTTGCGGATAGTTCGAGAAGGCCGCTCCCGCGCCGCCCGACATCAGCCTGACGAACCCGAGATTCAGGCCGATGACCGCAACCACGATGATCGTAGAGATGGCGACCGCCCGGGCGCGGGCGATCGTCTGCCTGAACTCGAGGCTCAACCAGACGACCAGCGCGGGCAGGACGAAGAACGCCCCCGCCCTCGCGTTCAGTGCCAGCGTAAGCAGCGCCAGCCCGAATGCCGCGGTGCGGAACCGCTTCGTCTCGACCCCGGCCAGCAAACAGAACAGTGCAAGGTTGCCCAGCAGGAATCCGAGTTGTTCGCTCAGGAGCGTGCCGGCAAATCGCGAGTAAAACTTCCAGCTCACGACGATGTAGATCACGGCTCCCGCCGTTCCGTACCGCCGGGCGATCGCTCGCGACACGACCAGCGCCGCGAAGGCGTTCAACACGAGTAGTACCACGAGCGCCCCCGAGAAACTGGCTCCGTTCAGCCGAAGCAGAGACGAGAAGAAGGCGGCAGACAGCGGCCGGCGCGCACCCCACTCCGACACCGGTACCCCGTCGAGCAGACGCAGCGTCTCATAGTAGTAGTTCGACGCGTCCTTCCACGGCACGAGCCCGCCGATCAGGTTGCCGGCGGTGGGCGCGAACTGCCACTTGTGAATCAGCGGGACCGTGAACAGCGCCAACACCGCGACCGCCTGGAGCGCCTCTCTCCCGGCGCCTCTGCCGCTGAACAGAATCGCCGAGACCGCGGCGATCGCAATTATCGCAAGGAGCCCCGGAGCTTGCGTTGCCTCGGTCACATATGGCGCGGGGGGGAACACCAGGAGCAGGGCGACAACCGCCACGCCGAGACAGATCTGGCCGGCCTCGACGAGTGCAGGTCTCGCCACCAAAGTTCCTTCCTGATTCGCCATCCGTCGCCCTCACGAATACCATGGTCGCCACCACTCGAGCGAATCAGCGCCGCTCCCGGCGTCACACCGCGCCGGCCAGACTCGAACCGTAACGGAGCAAGGAACCAGCAGGTGTTGCGCACGGCGACGCGCGCAACGCGCCCCACCACCAAACGCTTCGCTACCCATCGGCCAAGGCTGCGACCCGCTACACCTTCTTCGTCACCCGAATCGATACACCGATCGCGGTCAACTCCTCGGCGCGCACATGCTGATAACGGGAGCCCGTCGCTTTGCGGAGGCGCGGAATGAACTCGCGAAAATAGTCCTCGTCCACATCCAGGGAAGACGACCATGTCGTCTCGAATCCCGCAGCCTCGAAAAGTCGCGCGTACTCCATCGGGCGAACCCGGTTTCCGCATTCCCCGTGACACTCGCGAAACTCGCGGTCGAACTCCGCATCCGGCGTCAGCAGAAACTCCAACGGCCTGTCCATCGACTTGTGGTAGCGAAAGTCCACCTGGTGATAGCCCAGCCCTCCCGGCTTCGAGATCCTAGAAAGGCTCGCCAGCGCCGCCTCGGGATCGTAGATGTGCTCCAGAACAGCATTGGAAAACACGATGTCCACGCTGCCGGTCGGAATTTCGTTCATGTCCTCCAGCGCGCACGCGACCTGCCGAACGACATCCCCGTACGAGTTTGCGGCAATGACGCGGTCGAGCGGCGACAGATCTGCGTCCGGGAACATGTCTCGGATCCGATTCCGAAGCAGCGAGTAGAACCTCGGATGGTAGTCGAGGTCCCACGGCGCCAGGAAACGGTCGGCCACCATCGGTCGCGCGCCGAAGCACGACATGAGAAGCACACTGCCGAAGTTGATCCCCGGGCCGATCTCGAGAACAGTCTTCCCACGCAGAGTTGCCCACTGCTCCGGCAACAGGCGCACGTAGTTCTGTCCCACCTGCAGCGCGTAGCTCACGTCGGTCTCCAACTGAGAGTCCGCGGTGACTCGCTTCTGCAGGTTGACAGGCGCGGCCGCAGCGGTCGGCCAACCAGGCTGTCTGCGTGTCCCGCCACCGGCCAGTTTCCCTTTCACCCACACGGCACAGAAGCACACCCAGTAAAGAGCCGCCCACAGCAACTGGTTCGGGCGTATCTGCCGCAACCGCGCGATTACCGAGGCAAACGGGAACGACTCGTAGCGGGAGAAACTAACGGTGTACCGGCGGCCGTTCGTTCGGGGATCGCTGTTGTCTGACGACGAAAAATAGACATACCCATGCCAGAACGAGTACCTGCCCATCCCGAGGCTGCGTATGTCGCTATGAGGCGCGTTTGCAGGCCCGAGCAAAGGAACGTCGTCCTCGAGCACGATCGCGGACGACGGCCTGCGATGAGAGCTCGGCGAGCGCAACCCGATGCGCGCAATGTACGCGTACCCGGTCTCGTGGCGAATTCCCGTGATGGACTGGCTGATCAAGACGATTCACTCAAGTGTCTATAACCGCTGGTAGAGCTCTGAGTACTGTCGCGCAACGCTGGCGAGCGAAAACTTCGCCAGCACCTTGGCTCGTGCCCGAAGCCCCACCTCACGAATCAACGGCCGGTTGAGGATGACGTCGGACATCCGTCGGGCAAGCGCATCGGGAGCGTCGGGCGGAACAACCAGCGCGTCCTGCCCGTCGTCGACGACGTCGATCGTCCCGCTCACGTGCGTCGTGATGACCGCGAGCTCCATCGCCATCGCCTCGAGGAGGGAGTTGGACATGCCCTCACCGCGGCTGGGCAGCAGCAGGCAATGGGCCGAGCGGTAGGCAGACAGGACATCGGCCTCGAACGGCAGAAGCTCGACGAGATCCTCCACCTGGAGTTCCTTCGCCAAAGCGTGGTAATCATGCTCCGGATAGTCCGCGCCGTACATCTTGATCTCGAATTTGTCTCGCAATCCCTGATCAGCCAGTTTCCGGGCCGCGAGCAGGGCTACATCGATCCCCTTCTGAGGATGTCGTCGCCCCATGAGGACGAATCGCGTCCGCGTACCCTCTGGAAGCGGTTCGACTCGCCGAAAATAGTCGGTGTCGACGCCATTCGGAATCCGGACGATCCGTTCCGCGGGCCAGCCGTAGCTGATGAGCTCCTTCTCCACCATCCGGCTGATCGCGACGACCGCATCGGCCTGGCGCAGGATCACGAGCGCCTTGGAAAAACCGGGAAAAGTCGAGAACGCGGCGAGATCGCCGTACTCGCCCGTGCAGGCGATCTTGATGATGCACTTCTTGCCGAATGTCCGCGCAGCCACAACCGCCACGACGGAATGGCCGAAGGCCATGTGTGAGTGCAGCACGTCGTACGATCCACGGTTCCTCACCAAATACCGGAACGTGGCAGTGTTGTCGTGGGTCACCCAGTACGGCAGATGATGGTCGACCCGGTGAATCCGGACGCCGTCGCTCGTTTCCTCGGGAAGCGCCTCCGGCACGGCCAGCCAGGTCAACACCTGCATCTCGTGGCCGAGCGTCACGAGGCGCTTGGACAGACGTTCCGCCTGGAGTTCCGCCCCGCCGGTCGGACCGGGGCGGAAGTTGTGGATGATCATCATCCCACGCGGCTTCATCAGGGCCCCGTCGCGTGTGCTGAAGGAATCGGCATCGACTGGTCGATGAACATCAGGTGCCAGGATTCCAGCATCAGCAGGTTCCAGATGAGATATTGCCACGTTTCCCCGGACTGGTGCCGTTCGAGCATTCGTTCGATGTACTCTCGGCGAAAATAGCCGCGCCCCATGGCCCGGTCGCTCAGCAAAGTATCGTACACCATCTCCTTGAGCTCATCTCGGAACCAGTGGTCGATCGGCACGCCGAATCCCATCTTCTTCCGGTAGATCACATCCCGCGGCAAGTACTTCTCCGATGCCTTCTTCAGAATGGACTTGCCTTCGATTCCGTCCTTCAGCTTCAACTCGGAGGGGACCTGCGCCGCGAACTCGAGAAACTCGTGATCGAGAAACGGCGCACGCACCTCGAGCGAGTGCGCCATCGCCGCGACATCGGTCTTCGTCATCAGCGTGTCGGGGAGGTACATGCCCAGATCCACGTCGAGCGTGGCGCCGAGAAAATCGCCGGCGTCCGACTGCCGGTACTTGTCCAGCATCCAGTCGACCGTCGTCAGCCCGCCGAGCTGCGCCCAGAACGCAGGCGTGTAAAGCTGGGACTGGTAGCCTTCGTGAAAGTGGGTGATGCGGTAGTAATAGAGAAGTTTCTGCTGGTCCAACTGACTCAGCCTCGCCATCGTCTTTCGCCAGCCACCACCGTGCTCGATGAACCCGCGGAACATGCTGTGGGACTTCACCAGTCGCGACAGCAACGCGGGATAACCCGGCTTGAGCGCGAAGTCGCCCTGGTTCTGATAGCGCTGATAGCCTGCGAAGTTCTCGTCGCCACCGTCACCGCTGAGCACGACGGTGACGAACTGCCTCGCCATCTTCGAGACGTAGTAGGTTGGAATGGCCGAAGAGTCGGCGAACGGCTCGTTGTAGTGCCAGATCAGCTCTGGGAAGATCGCCTGCGCATCCGGCGTGACGATGAATTCGTGATGCTCCGTCCCGTACCGCTCTGCCACCATCCGGGCGTAAGGCAGCTCGTTGTACTCGTCCTGCGCGAATCCGATGGAAAAGGTCTTGACCGGCTGGTCCATCATCCCCGCCATCAACGCGACGATGATGGACGAGTCGATTCCGCCGGAGAGGAACGCACCCAGCGGGACGTCGCTCATCAATCGGATGCGGACCGCCTCGCGCAAACGCTCGATGAGCTCGTCCTGCAGGGCGACGCGCTCGTGCTCCGTGCGGATCGATCGCTGATTGCGGTAGGAGAGCTTCCAATAGCGACGGAGGCGGACCTGCCCGTTCTTCACGGTCATCGTGTGGGCGGGAGGGAGTTTCTCGATTCCCTTGAAGGCGCAGAGCGGGGCCGGCACCGATTGATAGGCCAGGTACAGGTGGATCGCGGGAAGATTCGGCTCACGTTTGAAATCCGGATCCTGCAGCAGTGCCTTGATCTCCGAGCCGAAAATGAATCGGTCCGGCAACGCCGCATAGAACAGCGGCTTCTTGCCCTCACGGTCTCTGGCGAGGAAGAGCGTCTTCTGCCGATCGTCCCAGAGCGCGATGGCGAACATCCCGCGAAGGCGCTCGACGCACCGCTCTCCTTCCTCTTCCCATAGGTGCACGACCACCTCGGTGTCCGTCCGGGAGCGGAAGGTGTGGCCCTTCGCGATCAACTCGTCGCGCAGCTCCGCGCAGTTGTAGATCTCGCCGTTGAAAGTGATCCAGACGCTCCCGTCCTCGTTCGACATCGGCTGGTGGCCGAGTGGGCTCAGGTCGATGATCGAAAGCCGTGCCTGTCCGAGGCCGACGTTCGCCCTCGTCCACACGCCGCTGTCGTCAGGACCGCGATGGTTCAGGACACGGTTCATCCTCCCGACCAGTTCGGGATCGGCGGCGCGCGCCGGATCGTGATGCAGGATTCCGGTAATGCCACACATCGTGGAAGAAACTCCTCACCCGACCGCCAGCACCGTCCCGGCTCGTCTGTCTGCTGACCCTGTCGACTGCGACGGATTGAAACGAAAAACTCGGGGGCGACTATCGCACATTTGCCCGAGGCGTGCAGCAGCACTCGGAGTTACCGCTGCTCCTGCCTCGATCGCGAAAAGCCACGGCCTGCAGTATCGTCGGCCGTTCCCCGAAAACTGGAGCCAAGTTCTTTATTTTTCAGCGGTTTGGGCGTTCCTGTCAAGCGGGCGCGACGACCCGACTCTGGCCCGCTCGCCCACAGCTCAACCGAGACGCCGGCGCTTGAGCTTCCGTTCCCTTGCGTCCAGCTTCAGCGCCCTGGCGGCCAACTCGCCTTCGCGCGTCGCCAAATCTGGCCGGCCGGACTCATTGACGAAGACGACGGTGTAGCTTCTTCCGTTTGCATTGGGATCCGAACCATCGGTCGTCGAAAAATAGAGATTGCCGGCCCAATGCGAAAACCGCCCTTCCCCTAGCTTCCGGATGTCGTCGTGGAGGGAATGAGCAGGTCCCATCATCTGCTCGCCTTCGAAGAGCAACAGGCCCGACTTCCGAGGCTCCGACGCAGAGTCCGCTCCCTCGCGCAAGTCAGGTAGCTCAACCACCCACCCTCGCAGACCGTCAGGGACGAAGGGCGGTTCCAACCGCCGGCTGTCGAACGTCTGACCGCCGCCAACGACGTAACTCCGGAGTGAAGCTAACAACGCAGCTTCTCTTTCCTGCAGCGCCTGCTCGCGAGAATCGAGGGATGGCACGAGGCTTCGGAGCCTGCCGACTTCCTCACGAAGCTGCGCGACCTCGCTGCGAGCATCACGCAGTTCCAGCGCGGCACCAGCCCCAACGTAGGGCAGTGTCGTTTCTACCGTCGCGGCTCCAGAAATCGTGGAGCGCCATCCGGCGACGGTAAGATACTGCTCCCAGTGATCGGGCAGCACGGGAGTCTGCCGGATCAGGTCACGCCACGCACCGAACGAATTTACCGAGACTTGGAATCCCGCGGCCGCGAGAACAGCCAGCAGCTGTCCGAACGGAACCAGCGTCGTCTGATTCAGGTGGCACTCGACCAGGACATTTCGCACCTGGGCAAGCCGATCGGCCAGGTGACCAATCAGCTGGTACTCGGCTCCCTCGATATCCAGCTTCAGCAAGTCCACCGGCTCCGCGAGATACTCGCCCAGATCGACAGTCCGCACCGAAACGACGTCTCCCGAGGTAGCTCCGCCCTCTACGATCTTGCTGCCGTCGATACCTTCGGAGTACCAATCCGCAGTGCCGTTTCGAATCCAAGCTGCAGCCTCGACGACTTCAACATCACCAGCGCCGTTTCGTTCAAGATTGCGCCGCAGCAACGGCGCGAACATGGGATCGGGCTCGAAGGCAATGATCCGTGCATTCGGAAACTGCCGCTTGTAGTTGAGGGTCCCGAGACCGATATTCGCGCCACAATCCAGGATCGTTGGACGATCGTTGTCGGGAAGAAAGTCGTCGAGCCGACGCACGAGAAGCTGGTCGATGAAGTTGGCCAGCGCCGCTCCACAGGTGTACTCCAGGTCCCAGTCGAAGATCAGGGTTCTGCCTGGCTGGACCACGGCACTGAAGCCAAACCTGGCCACCACGGCCCGATACTCCTCGAGACACCTGTCGAGGGGAATCACATTCGGCTCAAGATTCCGGCCATTCATCGGCATCATTCCTTGATTGAATTCGAGTTGCAGCGAACGTTACGACTCCTCGAACAGGAAACGGTATTCTCTTCCGTTCACGTTTGGATCGGAGTTATCCGAGGTGGAGAAAATCAAATAGTCCGTCCAGTGCGAATAGCGACCGAAACCAACTTGCCGGATATCGTCATGAATCGCATGCCGCGCACCCAGCGGTCGACCGTCCTCCAACACCACCATCGTCGAGTGTGTCGGCCCCGTGCGGTGATCGGCGAGATGCTCGAGATCAGGGATTGCGACGCTCCACGCGTGGCCACCCTGGTGTCGAAAGGGACCGTCCAGGAGCGTTGCTCTGGCCGCTTGAATAGAGCTGATCGTCAGCATTTCGTTCGATTCGTCGTCATACGGGACGACGAATTCAGCCGCGAGGGGTTTCTCGTACGCGACCATGTAGAGTGTCCGGACTGGCAACGGCGAGTCGAAGAATGCGTCCGCGATGGCCCTTTGCTCGCTGGTAAACCTGGTACCGTCGAACGTCATTCGAACCCTCGGGCACGCGTCTCCAGGACCAGAAGCAGCCGCGTCAGTGTAGTAGAACGCCTCCGCCAGGAGCCTGTATCGATTAGCTCTCGCCACTGCCCGGAACAGCACTGGATTGAAATTGACGAAGCCATGCTCGTACCACGAGATTGGAGCGAAGTGAATGATCGTCGCCCCGACCCGAGCCAGTTCATGGATGCTCCGAAACACGCGTGCGATGTCGAAGACGTGCTCGGCGGTCCCCACGTTCATCACCGTCGCGGCTGATCCGTGCAGTACCGCGGGAAGGGGCGCATTCAGATCAAGCTTCACCTGTGCATGCTCGTTGATGTCCACGTCAACGTAGTCCGTGACGGAATATCGATCACGGAACAGACCCCTCACCGTGAGCTCACGCGAGAGGGTCGAGTAGCCATGCGCCGAGGCAAACGTCCGAATCTCCGTTTCGGATTCGTGCAATTCCTGCGAGCCCAGCGCCACGACGGGAGCCCGAAGAGCTCCCCGCTCGTGGCACCAATCGAAGAAGGGAAGCATCGAGAGGTTGATTCCCATCTCGGTTAGAGCTCCTCGACCGTGATCCGGCCGCCGAGATTCACCATCGACGTCGTGAAAATCCCTGGCGTGTTGGCGACCTCGAACTGGTAGGCGTCGTAGCGCAGGTCGTATTGCACGTCGGAATCCGCATGAGGATCCGCGACGGAGAACGAGCCGAAGTAGACGCCGTTCGTCAGCCACATCGCGACATCCATCACGGCTTCGACCAGCTCACCTCGTAGTCGCCCTTGGATCGGAAGCTGCTGCACGCGAGTGGTGGTGCCGAACATATCTACGCCCTTAAGACTCCTGACGACAAAACCAAACACGGCTCCCTCGACGTTCTCATGGAACAGGACCTTCATGAAGAACTTGTACGCGCCACCGGAAGCGAGAGTCGTCGTGCGCTCTCCACGCGCGTCCACGATCCCAAAATCGAGGATTTCCGCTGCGCCGTTGCCCATCCGTGCCTGATGTGAATTGTGCTGGTCGAACGTCTGCCGGAGGCCGAAACGCGTTAATGCGGCTTCGCGAAGCTCTCTGCGCGCCATTTCTGCCGCGTCGGGCGTCTCTCCGCCGGAATCCCGTAGCGGCACGAGGTCCCTGCGCCGCAAGCGATAGCGCCGGCCGTTAATCCGGGGATCGCTATTGTCTGCAGTCGAAAAATACACGGCTGAGCCCCAATGCGAATATGTCCCCGATCCGACTTCGCGAATTTTCTCGTGCGCACTATGTGCTCGATCGCACCGAGAGTCATCCTCAAACAGAATGTACGCGGAACGTCCAGGTTCACTGGCGGTGTCTCCGACGACTTCAGTGTCGGTCAGATCCACACAGTACGCAAACCCGCTCTCGTGTCTTATCGCTTGGGGATCGAGCTCGAGCTCCTCCGGAAGCCCTCCCAGATCCTCCAACGCAGGTTCAATGGCAGGCGAGCTCGAGGGCGCAGAATCGCTCGAAAAGAGCATCTTGTAGTAGACCTGTCCGATTCGGTAAGGCTCCCCTTGATCGATTACTTCTCCGCGCTCGAGCAGTATGGCGTGGTCGCAAAACGTGCTGATCGTGTTGATGTCATGAGAAACGAGCAGGATCGTTCTACCCGCCTTGCGAAATTCCTCGATCTTGCCAAACGACTTCCGCTGGAACCTCGCGTCTCCGACCGACAACGCCTCGTCCACGATCAGGATGTCCGGATCGACACATACAGCCGTCGCGAACGTCAGGCGTGCCTGCATTCCCGTCGAGTACGTCTTGAAGGGCTGGTCAATGAACTCCTCCAGCTCGCTGAACTCGATGATCCACGCCTCCTTAAGCTTGATCTCGGCTCGAGTCATACCTACCATCAGTCCGCCCAGGTAAATGTTGTCCCGTCCCGAGTACTCCGGATTGAACCCGGTTCCGAGCTCGAGGATCGAGGACACACGACCATTCACGAGCAAGTCGCCTTCGGTTCTCTCGAGCGTACCGGTGATGAGTTTAAGCAGCGTGCTCTTACCGGCACCGTTCCGCCCCATGATCCCGACTACCTGTCCATGTTTCACTTCGAACGACACATCTCGAAGCGCCCAGAATGGCCTGTAGCGAGCCCTCGCACTGATGAGCTCCCAGAATAGATCGGACGGCTGAGCGTAGAGCTTGTAAAGCTTGGAGAGCCCTGCAGCTCGAATGGCCACATCGCTCGTCTCAGTCATAGTACGTTTCCAAACATCGGCTTTAGTTTTCGAAAGATCCGGTAGCCGACGATGAATACGAACAAACTCAGCGACACGAAGACGCACCATGCCCATGGATGCTCTAACCGCCCGAAGTAGAGGACATCCTGATAACACCAGATCAGGTAGCTGAATGGATTCGCGTACAACACGGGCCGCACGGCCGAGGGAACAGCCGCCGGCAAGTACAGAATCGGCAGAAGAAAAAACGCGACCGAGCAAAACACTTGCACGAAGTCTTTCACGTCGCGGAAATACGCACCGATCGCCGCGAGGCTGTAACTAACCCCGATCATCGCCAGTGCCTGGAGCACGAGCAGCAAGGGCAGGAGGAGATACGTCCAGAGAAGCGTCTGTGCCGTGGCAAGCGCGTAGACGGCCAGCATCACGAGAAACACGCACTGCGTGACTAGCGTCGCGATCACTCCCTTGATTGGCAGGACCTCGATCGGGAAGATGACCTGCTTCACGAGGTTGGCATTGGCGGTGATGACCGTGCTCGCCTTCCCCATGCTCTCCTGGAAGGCGAGCCACGGTATCAGTCCGGAGAGCATGTACGCCGTGTAGTCGAGCGGCAGGTCCGTCGTGCCTCCGATTCTCGTCTTGAACACGAAGCCGAAAACGAAGATGTAGACGAGGATCAGCGCGAGGGGGTGGCCAATCGCCCAGAAGGTTCCGAACCACTGTCCCGCGTATCGTTCGCTGATCTCTCGCCGTGCGAGCTCGATGGCGAGTTGCCGGTGCCGAGTCAGGAGCCGTGCCAACTCGGTGAATGCCTGCAGGTTACCTTTGGGGTGAAAGACAGTGAGCATACGATTTCAATTCTAAGGCCTATTCGAGCGTTGCCCAGAACTCAGACCTATGCCCGGCTGCCGGCATGGCCCCTGCGTGCGCTCGATCAAGGCGCGCGGGGTTTCGCGCCTCGTCGCAGCCGCCGCTGCTGCGGACGGCTTGAGCAGCGGCAGATTATAGCGTAACGCTCCGGCTCGACGTTCGAGGAGCGGACGACGGGACTGCCGCAAGACCAGCCAAGGCGGATCGTGGATGTCGTCTTTTCGATGCCTGCGGCAGGCGTCGGGAGGCCGAGGAATCGACGCGGGGTGTGACACTTGGTCCGAACAGCCGAGTCCCACGACGATGCCAATGCAGTGTGAGGGATGCCGAATCCCGTCGAAGTGGCCCGCAGGCACACACCACGGTCGAGCAAGACAGCGGCGATCGGATGCGTGGAATACACGCGCGACAGAGGCCCTGCGCGAAGATACAAATGCGCTCACGGGGACGCTCCACCGTCCGACGCCCGATCTCGTAGAACTTCGCGGGCCTCCATGCGACGCCTCGTCCGCGCCCCTCGATTCGTTGTCCACCCTCCTCGCCTGGTTCGAGCTGCGGAGGCACTTTCTCTCCGCCCGGAGCCCCCGAGAGCGATTCTAACCCTCCATCTCGATCCGGAAACCACGACGCAGTGGGTCCTCGGCTCGGCTGCACGCGCCGGAAGCCGAGGCTTGGGAAACGGACAGGAATCCGGATAAGCTGCGGGCCTCACGCGGCCTCGGCCCGGTTGAACAGGATGGTCATGCATGAGCGGTGACGAGCTTCGCTTCGGTTTTGGACAAAACTGGGAACGCTACCTGAGGGAGCGCTTCAGCGAAGAACGGGTCCAGATATCGAAGGAGCACCTCCTCCGCTTTCTTCAGGTCACCGATCTGCGAGGAAAGTACGTCCTCGACATCGGCTGCGGCAGCGGTCTGCATTCTCTGGCCGCGCTGCGCGCAGGAGCCGAAAGAATCGTGAGCTTTGATTTCGACGCGCACTCAGTCACGGCTACCGAGATGCTGAGAAAGTACGCTGGAAACCCACCGAACTGGACCGTGCTGCAGGGCTCGATTCTGGACAACCAGTTCCTGGAGACCATCGATCCCGCAGACATCGTGCACTCGTGGGGTGTGCTGCATCACACCGGCAGCATGTGGCAAGCGGTCGAGAACACGAAACCGCTGATGAAGCCGGACGGCTCCCTCTACATCGCGCTGTATGTCGATGATCCGTACTTCGGGCTGCCGATGAGCTTTTGGGTGGACGTGAAGCAGCGCTACAACAAGGCCGGCTGGTTCGGCACGAAGCGGATGGAGTGGTGGTATTTCTGGCGATTCCACCTTCAGCGGAATCCCGCCAATCTGCCCGAGCTCTTGCGCCAGGCACGGGACTACAAGAAGAACCGCGGGATGGACCTGTATCGAGACGCCGTCGACTGGCTCGGCGGATGGCCGTTCGAATATGCCTCCGTCGATGAAGTGAAAAATTTCGTGTGCGGGAAAATGGGATTGGAGTTGAGAAACCTGGCGACGGGACAGGCCTGCGCCGAGTATCTTTTCGGGTTCCCGCGCGAGACCCGATGAACGTAGAGTGACAGGACTGATGAACTCGCCGACACACGCCAAACGGTAGCGACAGATGCCAGGATCAAAACCCAGACTCTGCATCGTGGTTCCGTGGATCTATCCTCTCTTCAATCCCGAATCGAAGGGCCACTTCGGCGGCTGGGAAGTGCGCATGGCTTCGATCGCCCGAAGCCTGGCGCGCCGGGACAGATTCGAGGTGTGCGTTCTAACCGCGGATCACGGCCAGCCGCATGTCGAGCGACACGAGGGGATCACCCTGTACTCCTGGAGAGGCCGCGAGATCTGGGGCGTTCCGCAGCAGTCGGCAAAACCTGGCCGCCTCGCGAGCCTCCTGCAGCGCCTGAGGCTCTTCCAGCCCCGAAATCTTCCTGCGGGCCAGATCGGGAGTTACGTGATCCGACCCGAGATGCTCGAGATCTACGACGAGATCGGCGCCGACATTTACAGCGTGCCTGGCAACAGCCAGTTCTCAGGGGAACTGGCGTTCTATTGCCAGGAACGTGGCAAGCCCTATGTCTTTCTCGCTGGCTCCGATTACGACTTGTACCCCGAGTACGGCCTGGAACCGACGAAGGCGGACATGTATGGAGTTCCCTACGCACTGAAGGCGTACACGATCGGTGCCGCCAGCGTGCACGTATTACAGAACGCCCGTCAACTTCAGATGCTGGAAGACGGCTACGGGCGCAGCGGCACGGTCGTACGGAATCCCATCGATCTGGCGCCCCGCTTCCCTCGCAGTCCTTCGCCTGAGGGGATCCTGTGGGTTGGAAGGTCCGACGAGCGAGTGAAGCGTCCATCCCTCGCGCTGGAGCTGGCGCGCCGGCTGCCGGAAACGCCGTTCACTCTCATCCTGAATCAGGGTGTTCCCGAAACGCATGCCTCCTGCCTGCAGGAAGCCGCAACCCTTCCGAACGTGACGTTGATCGAACGTGTGCCGTTCGACGAAGTCGAGCGCTTCTACGCAAGCGCGTTGCTCTTCGTCAATACGTCTGGATTCGAAGGATTCCCCAACACGTTTCTTCAGGCCGCGAAGTACGGAGTGCCTATCGTCGCCTCGGACGTCGATCCCGGTGGAATGCTCTCGGAGCACGGCTGTGGCACCACGTGTGGCGGGGAGTTCGAGAAGTTCGCAGAGAGCGTGAAATCACTGATGACCGACCAGGGCGCCTACGCGGAGTGCAGCGCTGCGGCGCTTCGTTACGTGCGTGCCTTTCACGACGAGAACGTCGTCATCGCCGAGTACGAGAAGGCATTCCTCAGCGCCCTCGAAGGAAAACCATGATCCCTCCAATCGTTGCTTTGGGCAGTCTCGCTGGCCTTCGTGCCCGCCGAACCCACATCCGTGCGCTCGAGGCCACGGCGCTGTTAGCATGACGTCACGGAGAGCCATGAGAACACTCGACGATTACTCGCGCGAACGCATCGGACACTGGGACAGCGTCGCCACGTCCTACCGGACGAAGCGCGGTTTCGGCGTCGGTTATCACCGCCGCCTAAGCCAGGTTTACCGGCACCTGATCCCGGCCGGAGCCACTGTTCTCGAGATCGGCTGCGGGGCGGGCGACCTGCTTGCCTCGCTGCAGCCTTCGCGCGGCGTGGGTGTCGACTTCTCGGCGGTCGCGCTGGAACAGGCAAGGGAGAAACACCCCGGGCTCGAGTTCGTGCAGGCGGACGCGCATGCGCTCGAGCTCGGCGAGACGTTCGACGTCGTCATCCTCTCCGACCTGCTCAACGACCTGTGGGACGTGCAGACGGTGCTCGAGGTCGCGCATCGCCACTGCCGCGCGGACTCCCGCCTCATCATCAACACCTACAGCCGCCTCTGGCAGGCGCCGCTCTCACTCGCGGCCTCGCTCGGCCTCGCACGGCCCAACCTCGAGCAGAACTGGCTGGAGGTCAAGGAGATCGCGAACCTCCTCTACCAGGCGGACTTCGAGGTCCTGCGCAGGGTCCCTGAGTTTCTCTTCCCCCTCCCGATTCCGCTGCTCGAGCCTCTCATGAACCGGTTCGTCGTTCGGTTCTGGCCGTTCCGCTATTTCGCTCTCACGAACATCTTCATCGCACGACGGCTGCCGCAGCCCGACCCGGCCGCCCAGCCCAGCGTCTCGGTGCTCGTCCCCGCGCGCAACGAGGCGGGGAACATCCCTCGAATCCTCGAACGCGTCCCGAGCATGGGGTCGAAGACGGAGATCGTGTTCGTCGAGGGTCACTCGCGCGACGACACGTACCAGGCGATTCTCGACAACGTCGCCGCGCATCCCGAGAAGCCGTGCCTCGTGATGAAGCAGACCGGCGTGGGCAAGGGGGATGCGGTTCGCGCCGGGTTCGCGGCCGCGACCGGCGACATCCTGATGATCCTCGACGCGGACCTGACGGTGCCGCCCGAAGACCTGCCGCGCTTCTATCGCGCGCTCGTGGCCGGCAAGGGCGAGTTCATCAACGGCGTTCGCCTGGTCTACCCGATGGAAGAGCAGGCGATGCGCTTCATGAACCTGCTCGGCAACAAGTTCTTCAGCATGGCGTTTTCCTGGCTGCTCGGCCAGCCGATCAGCGACACGCTCTGCGGCACGAAGGTGTTGTGGCGCGAGGACTACCTCCGCATCGCCGCGAATCGCAGCTATTTCGGCGATTTCGACCCCTTCGGCGA
>JAMPYE010000400.1 GCA_023700825.1 Thermoanaerobaculia bacterium
AGTTTCCAGGTGCGACCCCAAACTTTTGCTCCCGGAGCAGGATTCCCTAACGTCCGCCTGACGCTGCTCGATCAGGGCTGAATGATGATGTAGGGATCGATGTCCTTCTTCCCGCTCTTGAACGTGACATGGATGGTGTACTTGACGACGACGCCCTTGGCATTCGGGGGCGTTTGGACTTTCTTGTGCTCATTCGCCGGCAGCTTCGAGTGTTTCCCCTTCAACCTCACGGCCTTCATCTTCTTCGCAGCCGGTGGCCAATCGAATGTGATGCTCAGATCGGTTCCATCCGGTGTCCACCACTCGATGTCCTGCAGCTCGCGCACCACATGGACGTCGTAGAACGACTCCGGCTTCCCTTCTCGCACTTCGACCAGTACGGGTGGCAATGAGTACGATCCGGCCTTGAGAAACCGCGCCAGTCTCGGCCCCGCCAACTTCCTCCTGATCAATCCCTTTCCACCCGCCTTCTTCTTTGCTGGCATCAGGCACCTCCTTTTCCCCTCAACAGATTCGTCTCGTTGATGAGCGCTCGGAGCTCGGGCTCGCGTCGGGCCTCTTCCTGCGTGTACCCGTGCTCGAGAGCGTACTTGATCATGGTGACCGCTTCCTGCCGCTGGCCGGCGACCTCCATCGCGATGCCGGCGTAATAACTCACGATCGCATTCTCGGGAGCGGTCTCGACTGCGAGGCGCGCCGTCTGCACGGCTCTGACAGTGTCCCCGGCCTTCGCCTGGCAGACCGCGAGCACCGAGAGCAGCATCGGATCGCGAGGGCTCAACTCGAGCTCCTTTTCGGCGAGCTCGATCGCCTTGCGGAACGCCGCGGGAGCCTTCGCCTTCCCCTTCTCGGACCACCGGAGCGAGTCGCCGAGCCCTCCCCAGATCTGGTAGTCGGTCGGGTCGAGCGCGGTGGCCCTCTCGAACGCGTCGACCGCGTCGTCATACCTGCCGAGGTAGTAGAGCAGCGCGCCGAGATTGTTGTACGCGGGACCGGTCGGGCGCACCCGGATCGAGCGCTGATAGGCAGCCACCGCCTCGTCGTAGCGGCCCATCGACTGCAGAGTCGCGCCGATGTTCGTGATCACGAAGTTGTTCTCGGGAGTCAGGCGCTCCGCTTCCCCAAAGGCCTTGAGCGCTTCCGCGTTCCGCCCCCTGCGCACAAAGAACGTACCGAGCCTGTTGTGTCCCGACCAGTTGCCGGGGCGCAGCGCGATCGCTTTCAGAATCTGCTCTTCGGCTTCCTTCTCGCGATTCTGCCTGTCGAGCAGGTCGGCATACGCCAGGATCGTCTCCGCGTCGCCGGGTCGCAGCTCCAGCGCACGCAGGAATTCCGCTTCCGCCTCGTCGAGCTTCGACGTCGCGATGGCGATCTTCCCGAGCGTGCGATGCACGTCGGGATCGTCGTCGTTCCCCGCTGCCGCGCGCTTGCACGCCTCGCGCGCGCGGATCGCCCAATCGATCTCCCGTCCGCTGAGGAGGTACCTGTGGAGATAGGCGTTCCCGAGCGCAGCCTGGATGCGGGGCGACGCACCGAGCGTCTCGAGGATCTCGATCGCGCTGTCGACCGACGCCCGGTCGTCATAGCGCGTCAGGTAGCCGATCGCCTGAATGTACCGGTCCTCCGCGAAGGAATCCCCGGATTGCACCGCGACCGCGGACAGAGCCTCCGGCCGGCTCAACGCGTCGAGCAACTGGCGGCTCACCGCATCCTGCAGTGCCAGAAGCTCCCCGACCGGCACGTCGGCGTAGCTCCCTCCCAGTTGCCTTCCCTCGGCATTGACGATCGTCCACGTCGCGCGAATCGTCTGGCCCGAACGCTGCAGCGTGCCGCGCAGGAGCAGGTTCGCACCCACTTTCCGGCAGCGCTCCCCGATGCTCAGCCCGTCGGCGAGATCCTCGCCTGCCGCGGAGAGCGTCTGGAGCCCTTCGATGGCGCCCAGCCTCGCGCTCAGTGCGTTCGCGAAGCCAGCGCCCATCATCGGGGCGAGCGATTCCTCCGAAATGTCCTGAAACGGGAGGATCCCTACGACCGGTTTGTCGGGCAGACGCGGCGCCGACGCCTCCACCGGCTTCGCCTGCCGGGTGCTCTGCGAGGCGACGAACGCGAGGGCCGCAGCGGCAAGCAGCAGGATCGCAGCCACCGCGATCGAACGGACGACACGACCCTTCCCTGCACCCGACGCCCCCGCGAACGGAATTGACCGCGCCCCCGAGAACGCGTCGAGGTCGGCGATGACCTCGTCGATACTCTTGTAGCGCTCGCGCGGGTCGCGCCGCAGCATTCTCCGCACGATCCCCTCTAGCGCCTTCGGGGCCTCGGGGCGTATCGCGCTCACCGACGACGGCTCCTCGTTGAGAATGGAGTAGACGGCCGCCTGCTCGTACTCGCCCCGGAAGGGGCGTTGCCCGGTGAGGAGCTCGAACAGCACGACGCCGAGCGCCCAGATGTCCGCCTGCGGGCCCACGTGCTCGCCCTTGAGCTGCTCGGGGGCCATGTACATCGTCGTCCCGAGCGTGCGCCCGGCGCCGGTGATCTGCGACGCGCCTTCGAGCTTGGCGAGGCCGAAGTCGAGGATCTTGACGATGCCGTCGGGCGTCACGATCGCGTTCGCCGGCTTGATGTCGCGGTGCACGATCCCGGAGGAGTGCGCCTTCGACAGCCCTTTCGCGAGCTGCATCGCGATCCGGAGCGCCTCGTCGATCGACAGCCGCTTCTCGTCGATGACCTTGCGCAGCGTCTCGCCCTCGTAGCATGCCATCGCGATCCAGATGCGATCGTCGTCGGCTTCCCCCACGTCGTAGACGGTGCAGATGTTCGGATGGTCGAGCTGCGCGGCGGCGCGCGCTTCCTGGATGAACCGCGCCCGCGCCTCGGTGTCACGGGTGAGCTCGGGAGGAAGGAACTTGAGCGCGACGCTTCGGCCTAACTTCGTATCCTCGGCTTTGTACACCACTCCCATGCCGCCCCCGCCGAGGCGCTCGAGGATGCGATAGTGCCCCACCGTGTGGCCAATCAAGGTGCGGGTCCCGAACTTTCCGTACGGGAAGAGAATATCGGAATTGGAGGAAGATGGTTACGAGTTTCGCGCGAGGGCCGGGCAGCGTGCGCCTTACGCCACGGTCAGCGAAGGCGGTTCGATATCACAACAGGGCGTGACTGCAGGACGGCCCGTCATTCGATTGCGCTGCCCGGCAGCCGCGTCACGCCACCTCGGCGCGACACGAGGGGCAGACGAGCGCCCGGCGATCGATCTTCTCGCCGCACTTCCCGCAGAGCGGCTTCGCGCCGCGGGTGATCGCGCCGAGCGAGAGGGCGGAGACGATCGCGACGACGGCAAGAATGCCTCCCGCGACGGGCGCGAGGATCGACGCGACGCTCACGACGCCGGCAAGCCCGGCCTCGCCCGCGGTCGCTGCCGACCCGACGTGCTCGTGCATCGACTCGACGTGCTCGCGCAGCGGCCTGCGCACGGCGTTGCGAATGCCCTTCACCACGACGGCGGTGCCGCTGCCGAGGAGCCCGGAGCCCGTCAGCTGGAGAAGGCTCGAGTCGACGGTGCCGGTCGCGGCGGCGAAGGCGATGAAGCCGGAGACGATCGCGGGGAGGTATCCGATCGAGTCGACCCACGCTCCGAACTCGGGATGTGAGTCGGCGTAGAGCTCGACGAGAAGCATCGCGAGCAGCACCGCGATGACCGGAGGGCTGCCGATCCACTCCCAGCGCGGGGAGAGCTCGAAGTACCGGGTGTGGTGAAAGAGCCCGAGGGCGATGACGGGAATCGTGGCTTTCGTGCCCGCTCCGGTCGCGAGGCCGAATGCGGTCAGGTAGGAGACGATGGTTTCCATTCAACACACCTCCGTGCGAGGCGAGGAGGCGAGAGGCGAAAGGCGATGAGCCGGCGAGCTATCCGGGACGGACTGCCTGCTTGTCGCCTTTCGCCTCTCGCCTTTTGCTTCTCGCCTTACGCCAACTGCTGGGTGAGCCACTTCACGCCAAGTCCCAGCGCGAGTGAAAACACGAGCAGCGCGGCAACTATGCCGACGAAGGCGACGGCGATGACGACGAGCGCGATTCTTTCCGCGAGCAGGAGCGGCGCGCGGTCGCGCTCGCGCCGGAGGCTCCACATGAGATGGCGGAACGCGAGCCAGGTGACGCCGGCGAAAGTCGCTGCGCCGATGAGTGCGCCGGCGAGCGGAATCGCGGTGAACGAGTAGCCGACGAGCGTGAGCAGCAGGAACGACCAGCGGGAGATGTTGCGCGTGAAGAACCGGCGGCGCCCGCCGAGGAGCCGGCGAGCGTCGCCGGCGAGAACGAGACGAAAGGCGATCGCGTGCGTGATCGAGAAGAGAGGCAGGGCGACGAGCATCGCGGGGCCCAGGTGAAAGAGGGGTCCGCCGAGGGAGATCAGCGCGGCGATCGGGGTGCCGACCGCGAGAAAGCGGAGGAAGCGCGCCTCGTTTGCCGCGACCACCCTGTCGTAGACGAGGTCGATCTCGCGCAGCTCGTTCCCCTCGGCGTCGCGCAACGCACGGCCGCAGGTGGGACACGAGTCGCTCACCTCTCGCGCGAGTCGCGTCCGACACCATGGGCACTCGCGCGAGGAGAGCTTCACGCCACGAAGGATAACGTGGATGGAGGCAAAGACGCAGTGCCGGGCCGATGTGGCG
>JAMPYE010000401.1 GCA_023700825.1 Thermoanaerobaculia bacterium
GTAGGCCATGGTCTCGCAAGCATAGAGAAATGGAGTAGAAAAAGGCGAGAGGCGACAGGCGATAAGCAGACGCTGGAGACGTCCGTGGTCGATCTCGTCTTCTCGCGTCGCCCCTGCATGAACAGAGGCGCCTGCTCATCGCCTCTCGCCTTTCGCCTCTCGCCTCACCGCGGCGGGACCATCGAAGCGTACAATTCGCCCATGCTTCCCGAGCCGGGCGAGGAGTTCCTGCTCCCGCTCTTTCCGCTGCCAAACGTCGTCTTCTTTCCGAGGACGAGGCTGCCGTTGCATGTCTTCGAACCTCGATACCGGCAGATGGTGGCGGATGCGATGGCAGGCGAGGAACGTATCGGGATGATCCTGCTCGAGCCAGGATGGGAGGCGACGTACGACGGTGCGCCGGCGGTGCATCCGGTCGGGACGCTCGGTCAGATCGAGAGCCTCGTGGAGCTCGATGACGGCAGGTACACGCTCGTCCTGAACGGGAAGGCGCGATTTCGCGTCGTCGAGCAGGTGATCGAAGCTCCGTACCGGGTGGCCCGCGTCGTTCGCCTGCCCGAGCTCGGCAGTTCGCCCGAGATCACGTACGCGATGCGCGAGTGGCTCGTGGAGCTTTCGCTGCGCTACCTCGAGTTCGTGCCCGAGCCGAACCGCGTGCCGGAGCTCAAGACCGCTGACTGCGAGGAGCTGACGAACGCTCTCGTGATGTCGCTGCCGATCGGCGTCGAGGAGAAGCAACGCCTGCTCGAGATCGATACCGTCGTGGAAAGAGCCGAGAGCGTCGGCGAGATGCTGCGGGAACGTCTCGAAACGCTTCAGTTCCTCGCGCCGTTCCGCCACGAAGGCGATCCGACGCAGAACTGAGCTTGGAGTTGTTAGTTTTTAGTTGTTAGACAGGCAGAGGTGAGGCAATAGCGGCGGCCGAGTCGGCCAATCTTCGTGAAGCAGAAACGCCGGTCCCGCAGGTAACCATGTCCGCCTAACAACTGACAACTATCGATCCCGCGCTCGTTCGAAACTCCCGACTAACTCCGCGACCTGCGCGTCGGTCGCGCGGGTTCGGGCGAGCAGGAGCGAGCCGATCGACGGAGCGCGGAGGATTCGCGCGGCACGATCGACGAGCCAGGGGCGCGAGAGGATCCACGCGACTCGCCGGCTCCAGCGGATTCGATCGAGGAAGAGATCGCGATAGGCCGTCTCGTACTCGCTCGCGATCGCATCCGCGTCGAGCTCGGGGCGTCGGACCACGAGGGTCGCCGCCACCAGCGCGGACTGGATCGCCATCGCCATGCCGTTCCCGGCGAGCGGGTCGATGAGGCCGGCGGCGTCGCCGACCATGAGAATCCCGCTCACGACCGGCGATCTCGCGGCAAAGATGACAGGCTCGGACGAGAGGAAGTGCTCCTGCGCAGGCTCGTGTGCGCCGAAGAGCCGGGCGAAGTGCTCGCCCTCGCCGGAGAGGTTGTCGACGAAGGTTTCCCAGCCCCCGCGATGGCCGTCGAGCCGCGACGCGTGGACGAGGCCGCAGATGTTCACGGTATCTCCCTCGACGGCGTTCACGCCGAGGTAGCCGCGAGCGAAGGAGTAGAGGTCGATCGTGTGGTCTGCCGGAACCTGACCCTCCGGCAGGACGCGATAGTGACGCTTGAAGCCGAAATGGCGCCGCGCTGTGTCGCGGGTGAAGGGTCGCTCGAGCTGGCGGTCGATCCGTCCCCAGCGGCCCCAGGCGCCGACGACCAGCTTCGCGGTGACGTGGTGCGCTTCCCTCGAGCCGTCGCGGACGTGAAGGGCGAATCCTGCAGCCGTCCGGGTCACCGTGTCGACGGTCCAGCCTTCGTGCACGGAGGCGCCGAGCGCGGCGGCGCGGCGAAGCAGCATCTCGTCGAGGCGGAGCCGCGAGATGCCGCGCGCTTCCCGCGGAAGCTCGAACGAGTAGTTGAACGTCGGGCCGATCAGCCTGCAGGTGCGGATGCGCGTGGCGCCCACCTCGTCGAGAGCGGGCCCAAGGCCGATGAGGTCGAGCACGGGCAGCGCGTCGTACGACAGGAACTCGCCGCAAAGCTTGTCGCGGGGAAACTCGTCGCGGTCGAAGACGGCCACCGACATGCCGCACTTCGCCAGGAGCGCGGCGAGCGTCGCACCTCCCGGCCCACCGCCGGCGATCGCGACGTCGCAGGAGATCGACAGGCTCATCGCCGCACCACGATCCCGAATCGATACGGCATCAGCCTGAACACGTCGACGTGTCTCGCGCCGAGGCTTCGGGCAAATGCGCGCATCTCGGAGAGCGTGTAGCCCTGCAGCACCGACGCCGGGGCATCGCTCTTCGTGATCGGTCCGACCAGCCCCAGTGCTCCGAGCAGCCTCACGAAGACGAGTGGCGCGTAGTGGCGTCGCGTATCGGTGAAAGCGACGCCGAGCCGCGTGACGCGGAGTGATTCGCTCACGATCGCCCTGTTCTCGTCCGCGGAGAAGTGGTGGAAGAAGTGGGACGACGCGACGATGTCGACTGCTCCGTCGCGCAAGGGGAGCTGAAACGCATCCGCCGCGACCCGCATCACGCCGCGCTCGCCGATTGCCGCGCCGTAGGCGAGGTGTCGTGTATTTCGGTCGAGGCCGATCGTCATCGCATTCCGCCATTTCCGTCGCACCGCTTCGAGCAGGTCCGACGTCCCCGTCCCGAGGTCGAGGATCGCGACGCGTGCGTCGCGGTCCGGGATGAGCCGGGAGAGAAGCGCCAGGTAGGCGCGGGTCCCTCCCGCCAGGCTGTTGAAGCGGCGAAGGTCGCGCAGCGAGCGGGTCATCTCCGTTTCCGGGGCGTCGTGCTCGTCGAGCATCTCGCTCGAAACGACGCGAGCAGGGGTGAGCGAGAGCCCCACGGTTACTCGAATCTCCGGAGCACCAGCGCGGAGTTCTTCGAGCCGAACGCGATCGTGTTGCAGACCGCCGTGCGGATCGACGCGCGCCGGCCGATGTCGGTGACGTAGTCGAGGTCGCAGTCGGGGTCGGGAGTTTCGAGGTTGATCGTCGGAGGAAGCACGCCGTCGCGGAAGGCCATCAGCGTTGCGGCGACGCCCGCGGCCCCGCACGCTCCCTGAGGGTGCCCGATCATCGATTTCGTCGCCGAGCCGGCCAGCCTGCGCGCGTGGTCGCCGAAGGCGAGCTTCACGGCGCGTGTCTCGATTCTGTCGTTCAGCTCGGTCGCGGTTCCGTGGTAGTTGAGATAGTCGACGTCGCGCGCATCGACCCCGGCCTCCTGCATGGCGAGCGACATCGCGCGGGCGGGCTCCTCTCCCGACTCGTCCATCCTGACGCGGTGGTGCGCATCGCACGTCGATCCGAACCCCGCAACCTCGGCGTAGATCGTGGCGCCGCGCGCGATCGCGGTCTCCTCGCGCTCCATGACGAACATCCACGCGCCTTCGCCGAGAACGAAACCGTCGCGGTCCTTCGAGAAGGGTCGCGACGCGGCCCCGGGGCGATCGTTGAACGACGTCGACACGATCCGCATGATGCAGAAGCCGGTCATGACTCCTTCGGTGATCGTCGCGTCGGCGCCGCCGGCCACGACGACGTCGGCGATTCCCATCTTCAGGTTCCGGTAGGCGTAGCCGATCGCGTCGGTGGACGAAGTGCATCCCGTCGAGATGAGGTGGGAGAAGCCGCGAAGGTCGTGCGCCATGGATATCTCGGAGGCGATGGTGCCGATCGTGCCGGAAGGGATCGAGTAAACCGAGGCCTGCTTCAGGTGCCCGCCATACCAGAGCTCATACATGCGCTCGGAGAACTCGATCGCGCCGCCGCCGGAGCCGAGCATCACGCCGATCCGGCGACGTTCCTCGAGCGATAGCGAGAGCGGGTCGAGACGCGCGTCCTGGAGTGCTTCCTGCGTAGCCGCGAGAGTCATCGGCACGACGCGCGAGACATGGCGCAGGCTCTTGGGGTCGATCCACAGGCCGGGCTCGAAGCCGCTGAGCTCGCCGGCGACGCGCGAGCTGAGCGCCGAGGCGTCGAACGCGCGAATCGGGCCGACGCCGGAGATCCCCCGCGCGGTCGCGGAGAAGAATGCCTCACGGCCGAGCCCGTTCGGGCTCAGCGCTCCGACGCCGGTGATCACAATGCGGCCGTGCACCGGCGGATGGTAACATCCGAGTTCCCCATTCTCACTTCCGCTCGAGGAGGATTCACGAAGATGCGCAAGACTCTCATCCTGGCCGTGCTCGTCGCAGTCTCCCTGACCGCGCGGGCGGACGACACGGCGCGTGCCGCCGCACAGCGGGCATTCGACGCGCACGCCGGCAAGGCGTGGGAACCGGCGCGCTACTTCGCCTTCACCTTCGCCGTGGAGCGCGAGGGGGCGGTCGTCGCCGCGTTCGACCATCGGCTCGACCGTTACACGGGCGAATACCGTGTGAGCGGGAAGGACAAAGAGGGCAACGACTTCGTCATCCGGATGAACGTCAACACGAAGGAAGGGAAGGCGTGGCTCGCCGGCAAGCCGGTCGAGGACACGAAGCCGTGGCTCGAGCGCGGCTACGGGCGTTTCATCAACGACGTCTACTGGCTGCTCATGCCGGTCAAGCTTCTCGATCCCGGCACGCATCTCGAGTACGCGGGGGAGCAGGAGGAAAGCGGCCGGAAGTACGACGTGGTGAAGCTCAC
>JAMPYE010000010.1 GCA_023700825.1 Thermoanaerobaculia bacterium
GAGAGGATCTCGTTGAGCGTCGCGCGGTCGATCGAGAGCACGGTGGCGTCCGTTTCGTGCGCCTTCGCGTCCGCCGAGCGCGGGTGATCGTCGATCAGCGCCATCTCGCCGAAGAAGTCGCCACGGTCGAGGACGGCGAGCGCCTCTTCTCCGACTCCCGGGATGAACTTCGAGATGCGGACGCGCCCGTTGAGGACGATGTAGAGCTTGTCGCCCCGGTCGCCCTCGCGGAAAATCGTCGATCCGCCGCGGAAACGCTCTTCGGCCGAGAAGGTCGCGAGCAGCTTCATTTCCGCCGCCGAGAGCCCGCGCTCGCGGAAGAGGTCGACCTTCTCCTCGGATCTGACCTCGACCTTCTCGCTCTCGCGAACCGCCTCGGCCTTCTTGCGGCCGGTGCCCTTCTTCGCGTCTTCCTGGAAGAAGCTCTTGAGCTGCTCGTTCGCGTCGCGCACCTTCTCGGTGAGCGAGCGCCAGAACGCCCAGTGCAGGCCGACGGCGAGCTCCTTGTCGGTCTCCATCGCCTGGTCGATGGCGCTGAAGGAGAAGGTGTAGCACTCCGAGCTTTCGATCGCCATCGCGTCGGACGAGCGGACGCTCCGGTCGATGAAGTTCATCTCACCGACGATCTGGTCGGGGAGAATCGTCGCGAGGATCTGCGGTCCGAACGGGGTGTCCTTCCGGATCTCGATGACGCCGCCGCGCACGACGTAAAAGTCCATCGACCGATCGTTCTCGTGGAACAGAGCTTCGCCCTGCGGCAGCTTCTCGATTCTCACGAACTTCGAGAGCCTGAAGATCTGCTCGTCCTTCATGTGAAGAAAGACCGCGAGCCGCCGAAGCTCCGACGAGAGGTGGATGAGGTTCTCCCGCTTCTCGGCGTCGCGGTGGATCTTCTCGCTGATCCGCTTGATCTCCTTGCGACTCTCGAGCTTGAAGAGATTCTCCTTCTTGAGCTCGAGGCGCTCGGTGGCGAGCTGGAGGCTCTCGACGCGCTGCTTGATCACCGCGTTCAGCGCCTTGGTGTCGAGATTCAGAATCTTCTTCAGGGTGTTGATCATCCGCCGGATCGGTTCGCTCTCCTCTCCCTTCTGGTCGGTCGAAAGGAGGAACGCGTCGACGAAGTCACCCAGCGAGCCCTCAAAGTTCTTGAGCTCGAACTCGATGCGGCCGCTCAGCTCGGCGAGCTCGCGTCCGAACGGGTTGAGCCGCCGCGCCGTGCGGATCTCCTCGAGCGCGGAGTCCCACTCGGCCTGCGAGAAATAGAGCCGCGCGAGGATCTCGAAGGGGCGGTAGCTGTTCGGGGTCTTGAGCTTGGCGATCTCGAGAAGCTCGATCGCCTTGGCCGTCTGGTCCTTCGCGATGTAGTACTGCGCGAGGCCCGAGTACTGCGAGGCGTCGGCCTCGTCACGGGAGCGCTCGGCGATGACCTCTCTGCGTGCGGTCTCGAGCCGGGAGCTCTCGGCGGTGACCTTCAGGTCGCAGGCGCGGGCCAGGTTGATCTTGATCGAGATCGATCCCGGAGTGAGCTTCGACGCCATCTCGAAGAGATGGATCGCCTCGTCGAACATCCCCTGGTCGGTGTAACGCTGCGCGAGCGTAGCGAGCTGGTCGGCATCGATGGGAGTCGACGGCTCTGTTTTCAGATCGGCGAAGCGCGCCCGCGAGCCTTGAGGACGATCCTGCATCGGAGTGGCTATTATAGTACGAGCGCCTCGTGCCGTTCCGGCGCGAGGAACACGAGCCGAATGCGGATCCGAGCCCTGCTGTCTGCCGCGGCGATCGCGGCCCTCGTCGCGTTCGCGGCACCGGCCGAGACTCCTCCCCTCGAAGGCTTCAGGCTCGCGAAGCCGGGCTGGGTCTTCGAGTTTCCCCGCGACCATGGCGCGCACGACGAGTTCCGCACCGAGTGGTGGTACTTCACGGGCCATTTGCGCTCCAGCACGGGACACCGATACGGTTTCGAGGTGACCTTCTTTCGTGTCGGCGCCGGCAAGGCGCCCGCGGTCTCGGGCGAGGGCGCGACGAACTGGGACTTGCGCAATGTCGCGCTCGCCCACTTCGCGCTGACCGACGTCGAGGCCCGCGAGTTTCGCTATTACGAGAAGCTGAATCGCTCGACGCCGTTTCTCGCCGACGCGAAGCCGGGCCTGCTCCACGTGTTCAACGAAGGCTGGTCGGTGACGACTGCGGCGGACGGGGCATGGCGGCTCGTTGCACGCGGCGGCGGTGACATGATCGACGTGACCCTCCGGGCGGAGAAAGCTCCCGCGATCCATGGGCGCGACGGCGTCAGCGTGAAGGCGGCGGGCGAGGGGCACGCCTCTCACTACTACTCGATGACGCGACTGACGGCGGAGGGGACGGTCGCGACGAAAGACCGCCGCGAGAAGGTCCGCGGGCAGGCGTGGATGGACCACGAGTTCGGAAGCGCGACGCTGCGCGAGCACCAGGCGGGGTGGGACTGGTTCTCGCTTCAGTTCGACAACGAAACCGAGCTGATGCTCTACATCATCCGAAGGCGCGACGGCGCTCCCGACGAGACGTCGTCGGGCTCGATCGTACTGGCGGACGGCGCGGTGATCCATCTCGAGCGCTCCGACTTCTCCGTCGAGGCGCGAGGGCGGTGGAAGAGCCGGGCGAGCGGCGCGACCTACCCGATGGGCTGGCGCGTCCGGGTTCCGAAGTTCGGCATCGAGCTGGACCTTCGCGAGGTGATGAAGGCGCAGGAGCTCGTCACCAAGAATTCGACGCAGGTGACCTACTGGGAAGGCGCCGTCGACGTGACGGGACGCTCCGGTGGGACGCTCGTGCGAGGCGAGGGCTACGTCGAGATGACCGGCTACGACCGGCCGTTCAGCGACCCAGCTGCTGGATCGCGGTGATCAGCCGGCTGCCCGGCGAGCGACCCTTGGGAACGAGCGCGGCGATCTTCGTCTGGAGCGCATCGCGGTCGCTTCGGGAGAGGTCCTTCGACGTCATCACGAGGATCGGAATCGACGCCGTGGCGGGATCCTGCTTGAGCCGCTCGGCGACTTCGAATCCGGAGATGCCCGGCATCACGAGATCGAGCACGAGCACGTCGGGAACGTCTTTTCGAATCTCCTCCAGCCCTTCTTCGCCCGACGAGGCCCAGCGGATCTCGTAGCCCAGCTCGCGCAGCTCTTCCTCGAGGATCTCGCGAAACGTCTCGTCGTCGTCGATCACGAGGAGCCGTGGCTTGCCGCGCTTCGCGACGGGAGTGCTGACCTGACGGATCCGGTCGACGAGCCTGCGGCGGTCGACCGGCTTCACGAAGTAGTCGTGCGCGCCGAGGGCGAAGCCTAGCTCGCGATTGTCGATCATCGAGATCACTACGACGGGAATGTCCTTCGTGACGTCGTCCGCCTTGAGCCGCTTGAGGACCTCCCATCCGTCGACGCCGGGCAGGACGAGGTCGAGGGTGATCGCGACCGGTTTGACGAGCCGGGCGAGACGGAGGGCCTCGTCGCCGTGCCGCGCCCGCACCGGCACGTACGACGCCGATTCCAGGTGACGCGCGAGCGAGCTGTAGGCGACCGAGTCGTCTTCGATCACGAGCACCCGATCACCCGCGGCGTCACTGGGCGCGTAAGGCGCATCCTCGAGATGCTCGTCGACCGGTTCGGATCCCGGATAGCGGACGGGGAGCGTGATCGTGAAAGTCGATCCGCGGCCGGTGTCGCTGTCGAGCGCGATCGACCCGCCGAGCAACTCGCAGAATCGCTTGACGAGGGCGAGCCCCAGGCCCGTTCCGCCGAACTCCTTGCGCGAGCCGGAGTCGAGCTGCCGGAACTCCTGAAAGACCGCGTCGTGGTTTTCCGGCGCGATCCCGATGCCATGGTCGATGACCGCGATGCTGACGGTTTGTTCGTCGTTCGCGCCGTTAGGCTCGTGCAGCCTCACGCGAACGGTAACCGAGGAGTGCGACGGAGAGAACTTCACCGCGTTCGACAGCAGGTTGTAGAGGATCTGCTTGAACTTCGCGAGGTCGGTCTCGATGGGCGGGAGGCCATCCTCGGCATCGAGAAGGATGGCGATGTCGTTCTTTCCCGCCTGTGCGCGCATCACGTTGCAGACGCCGTCGGCCGCCGCGGGAAGCGCGAACTGCTCGGGATAGACCTCCATCTTGCCCGCCTCGACCTTCGAGAGGTCGAGAACGTCGTTGATGATCCCGAGCAGGTGCTGGCCCGAAGAGAGGATGTGCCGGATGAAGTTCTGGTACTTCGGCTCGATCCGCGATTCGAGGCGTTCCGCGAGGATTTCGGAGAAACCAATGATGGCGTTCATCGGAGTGCGGAGCTCGTGGCTCATGTTCGCGAGGAACTGGCTCTTGAGCCGATCGGCCTCGCGGATCTTCCTGTTCGCCTCGACGAGCTCGCGCGACTTCGCGTTGAGCTCTTCGGTCAGGCGCGTCAGCTCCTCGACGCGGCGGCGGTCCCCCTCGCGAAGCTGGCGGATTTGAAGCCGCTTCTCGCGCAGGATCGAGATGCCCCGAAAGAAGAAGAACGACGCGAAGTAGAGGAAGCCGATCTGAAACAGCGCCTTCATGAACCCGGCGTCGAACGGGCGGGCGGAGCCGCTGAGCACGACCGCTCCGATGTAGCCCACGGCGTTGGCGCTGGCGATGGTGAGGGCGGAGTTGCGTCCGCCGAGGAACGCGGCGCCCGCCGCGTTCGCAAGGTAGAAGAGAAACCACGGGCTCGCCCATCCGCCCGAGATGTAGACGCCCCAGGTAATCAGGGCGGCGTCGATCCAGAGGCTGATCCATCCCAGCTCGATGCCCGCGATCTGGCCGAGCCCCCGCTCGTAGAGGAACCAGATCACCGCCGCGGAGCAGACGCCGGTCGCCAGCAACAGGAAGCCGTCGGCAACGCTGGCTTCCATGACCCCTGCGTAGATCGCGCCAAAGCCGATCAGCGACGCCGTCGCGTAGACGGCGACGCGGCTCTTCTGCATTGCCACGTGAAATCGCAGCAACGCGTCCGTGTCCGACGATGCAGCTATCATCGAGGGCGGCTCCACGCCTTCCGACTCCTCACAGTTGACGTGATTATACGTTCGGCGGTGAGTTGGAGCCGTCCGCGATTCGGGAACGCTCAGCGAGCGCTACAGATTCGAGATGCCCGAAGCAGTTTCGCGCCAGGCCCCGCTCACTCGCTCTTGAGTGCCTGCGAGAGGCCGATACGCGACGCGAGGCCCGACGGGGCGAGCCCCGCGAGCATCGTCGCGAGGAAAGTGATCGCGATCGACACCGCGACGATTCCGAACGGAGGGGCGAACTCGATCGTCCAGCCGAACGATTGGCGGTTGATCACGAAGATCAGGATCAGCGCGAGAAGCCAGCCGCTCGCGAGACCGAGTACGCCGGAGGCGAGGCCCACGATCGCCGACTCGAGCGTGAGCATCGACGTGATCTGCCAGCGCGAGACCCCGATCACGCGAACGAGCGCGATCTCCGCGCGCCGCTCGATGATCAGGGCCGAGAGGGTGTTGACGATGCCGAGGACGGCGACGACGAGCGCGACCCCGAGCAGTGCCCAGGTCACGAGAAAGGTCTGGTCGAAGATTCGCATCACCTCGGTGCGGATCGCGGCGTTGGTGACCGTGAAGACGCGAAACCGACTGCCGAGGCGTCGCTCGATCTCGAGGCGGGCGGCCTCCGGATCGGCGCCGTCGCGCAGAAAGATCGCGATCGTGTTGATCGACCTGTCGCGGAACTTCTCGAGCCACAGCGCCCGATCCATCACGACGACGCCGCGGTCGTTCGAGTAGTCGCGATAGATCCCGGTGACCGGAAACGCGTGCATGCCGCCGGCGGTCGGAAGCTCGATCGTGCTCCCGACCTCGAGGTCGAACTTGAATGCGAGAGTCTCGGAGACGAGCACGCCGCCGCGTTCGATCGCGGCGCGAAGCGCGCGATCCTGGGAGCCCGGTTTCACCATCGGCAGGTCCGAGTGCGCGATCGTCGTCGCGAAGTCGCCGCTGCCGACCAGGATGCTCGTCTCCCGCCAGACGATCTCACGGCCGCGGAAGCGGTCGTACGCCGCGATGACCTCGATTTCGTCGAGCGCCGCGGAGATCTCCGGCGGAAAGACCGAGATCTGTGCGTTCGAGAGCCCTTTTGCGGGGCGCAGCCAGAGATCCGACTTCACGGTCTGCGCAACCCACGCATCGACTGTCTCGCGAAAACTGCCGACCATCACGGCGACCGCCACCATCATCCCGATCGCGGTGGAAAGGGCCGCGGTCGCGATCGAGACGCGGCGCAGCGATGCCGGGAGGGATGCGCCGGCGAGATCGCCAGACACGCCGAACAGCCGCTGCATTGACGGACGCAGGACGACGGAGGTTCCATGAAGAACCGCGGGGCAGAGAAGCGACGTGCCCGCGATGACGAGAAGCACGGCGAGATAGCCTCCGGCCGAGATTCCTCCGACCGCAGGAAGCAGCGTCGCAAGGCCCGCAAAGACGAAACAGGCGACGGAGCCGAGGGCGAGCCTTCGCGACGCGAAGCCCGAGAGCTTTTGGTAGATTCCCGGGCGAACGAGGGCGAGGGGCGGCGTGCTCGCAGCTTCGAGCGCGGGCTGCAGCGACGCGGCGAGCGAGGCAAGCGTTCCGACGCTCATCGCCACGAGCGCGAGCCCGGGAGTGAGCGTGACGTCGTCGGGGGCGCTGGCCGAGGCGACGTATAGCGCGTTGACCGTCGCGCCGATCACGCCGAGGATCGCTCGGGCGAGGCCAACGCCGAGACCGAGTCCGAGTGCCGAGCCGACCAGGCCGAACCCGAGCCCTTCCGCGAGGAAGGCGCCGAGCAACTGCCTGCGTGTCACGCCCAGCGTTCGCAGGATGCCGATGTCGCGCCGCCGCCGCAGGATCGAGATCAGCACCGTGTTGTAGACGAGGAAGATCCCCACGAGCAGTGCCACGGCTGCCAGCGCGAAGAGATTCACGCGAAACGCGCGGAGCATCTTGCCGACTCGCTCGTTTCGGCGAGATGGCCTCTCGAGCCTCGCCTGGGACGGCAGCGCGGCCCGGATCGCGTCGAGAGCGGCCGTCTCCTGCTCGGGAACGAGAAGGTCGACGCGAGTGACGCGCCCGCGCATGTCGAATGCGCGCTGTGCCGTCGCGATGTCGACGATCGCAATCGATCCGTTGAACGCGGTTGCCGGGCCCGAAGGCTCGAGAATGCCGCGAACGACGAGCCGCCTGCGGCGGCCGAGGATCTCGAGCTCGAGCGGGCTGCCGATCGCGAGAGCGTGCTCGGCAGCGAACGATTGGGGAACGATGACCGAGTCGGGCTCGAAGAGGCCGAAGAACGAAGCCGCGGAGTCGCTGACGCCGGCCGAAGATTCGGCACTCGATTCGTTGCGGGCGATGCGCGCGTAGCGGTAGTCGCGAAAGTGGAGGTCGGACAACAGGTCGACGCCAAGAACGCGGATCGGGATTCCCGACGGCTCGAGCGTTCCCTCGAGATCGATGACCGGGGCGAAGCGGCCGCCGGCGGCCCATAGCGTCTGCAGGTCGAGCAGCAACCGCTCGTCGAGCGGCGCTGCCTCCGCGACGATCTGCCAGTTCGCTCGCCCGGCGACGGCGTCGACCGAGCCTTCGAAGCTGCGGATCGCACTGTCGTTCGAGAGCTGGATCGCGACGAGGACACCGACGCCGACGGCAATGCCCAGAATCGTGAGCGACGCGCGCAGCGTCTCGCGGACGAGCGGTCGCACGACGAGCGCGAGGACGACGCGCAGGAAGCCGCTCACGGCTTCCGGGCCTCGCGCGAGATCCTGCCGTCGGTCACTCGTACGGTCGACGAGGCGAACGACGCCGCGTGATCCGAGTGCGTCGCCATGACGATCGTCGGCTGGTCGAGCCGGTGGATCTCGCGGAGAAGCTCGAGAATCGTCTCGCCGGTGCGGCTGTCGAGATTGCCGGTCGGCTCGTCGGCGAGCACGACCGGCGGGCGATGCACGATTGCGCGACCGATGGCGACGCGCTGCATCTCGCCCCCGGAAAGCTCGCTCGGATAATGCTTCGCGCGATGCGCCAGGCCGATGCGCTGGAGCACCTCCTCGACGCGGGCCGCGCGCGCTTTCGGATCCGTGCCGAGCAGGTCGAGCGGGAAACGGACGTTCTCGCGGACGGTGAGCGTCGGGATGAGGTTGAAGAACTGGAAGACGAAGCCGATTCGCTCGCGCCTCACGAGCGTCAGCGCCGCGTCGGTCATGCGGGAGATCTCGACGTCGCCGAGGAGGACCCGGCCCGCGGTCGCGCGGTCGATCGCTCCGCCGATGTGGAGGAGTGTCGACTTGCCGCTGCCGGAGGCGCCCATGATCGCGGTGAACGACCCGGCCTCGAGCTCGAGAGAGACGTCGTCGAGGGCAACGACGCCGACGCCTTCGTCCTCGCTCCCGCCGTAGCGGTGGCTGACGTTCTCAAAGTGGATCGGGATCCCCATCGTGTCCGTGCGCCCGTGGCCGTGCTGCCAGTATCCTCGTCGCGGCGGCACGAAACAATGTAACCCGGGGAGTTGGAATGGCCAGCGCGCCCGCGGAGTAGCACAATAGGAGGAGGTGGCGACCGGAGCGGCCTCGCGCCGGTGAGCGCTTCCCTGGAGGCAATCGATGCGATCTCTCCGTTTCCTGACGCTCGCGCTCGTGGTCTGTCTCGCGATTCCGGTGTCGGCCGATATCCTGAAGGTGACGATCGACGGGGTCATCCACCCGATCACCGAGGAGGTCGTCGATCGCGCGATCCGCGAGGCGGAGGCCAATGGCGACAGCGCGCTGCTGATCGTGCTGCGCACTCCGGGTGGGCTCGAGACCTCGATGCGAAAGATGATCGAGAAGATCGTCGCGTCGAAGGTTCCGGTGATCGTCTACGTGTCTCCGGGCGGCAGCCGCGCGGCATCGGCGGGGTTCTTCCTGCTCGTCTCCGCCGATGTGGCCGCGATGGCACCCGGCACGAACACCGGGGCCGCGCACCCGGTAGTGATCGGCCAGGAGAAGGTCGACGAGATCATGAACGCGAAGATGACGAACGACTCCGCGGCATTCATGCGGTCGATCGTCGCGACGCGGGGACGAAACGTCGAGCTCGCCGAGAAGGCGGTGCTCGAATCGGTCTCGTTCACCGAGCAGGAGGCGCTCGACCAGAAGTTGATCGACATCGTCGCGAAGGACGAGGCCGACCTGCTCAGGCAGCTCGAGGGCCGGACGATCACACGGTTCAACGGCGAGACCCAGGTGCTCGCGCTCGCAGGCCAGCCGGTTCGCGAGCGCGTCATGACGCTGCGGCAGCGCGTGATGAACTGGATGATGGATCCGAACATCGCGTTCCTGCTCCTGTCGCTGGGGGCTCTCGCGCTCTACGCCGAGTTCAATCATCCCGGCTCGATTCTGCCGGGAGTGGTCGGCCTGATCCTGATCCTGCTGGCAGTTTTCGCGCTGAATCTCCTGCCGACGCGCTTCGCGGCGCTGACGCTGATCGTCATCGCGTTCGTCCTCTTCGCGCTCGAGGCGAAGTACACGAGCTACGGCGTGCTCGGCGCCGGCGGAGTCGTCTGCATGACACTCGGTGCGGTGCTGCTCGTCGATGGGCCGATCCCGGAGATGCGGGTGCAGTGGCTGACGGCGCTGGCGATCAGCGTGCCGTTCGGCGTGATCGCCGTGTTCCTGATGACGATCGCGATGCGCGCGATGCGATCGAAGGTAGTCACCGGGGAACAGGGGCTCGTGGGCGAGGTCGGCGTGGCGAAGACGGCGCTGGATCCCGAGGGCAAGATCTTCGTGCACGGGGAGATCTGGAACGCCGTTTCCGAGGCACCCGTCGCAGCGGGTGACGAGGTGCGCGTCGAGTCGGTGGACGGCCTCACGCTCGCCGTGAAGCCGTCCACAGGCGTCACTCCACCTGCCGAGTAGCCTTAGGCGCCTAATCCGCCTTCGGAGGTGCGCCGGCAGGGCGAACGTTCGGTTCGCTCGACTTGATCATCTCCTCGCTCCATTTCTGCAGCCCGACGAGGATGTCGACCGGGAGCGGGAAGACGATGGTCGTGTTCTTCTCGGTTCCGATCTCGGTGAGCGTCTGCAGGTAGCGCAGCTGGAGGGTGACCGGCTCAGTCGCGAGGATCTTCGCCGCATCCGCGAGCTTCTGCGAGGCGTTGAACTCACCTTCGGCATGGATGATCTTCGACCGCTTCTCCCGCTCGGCCTCGGCCTGTTTGGCCATTGCGCGGAGCATCGACTCCGGCAGGTCGACCTGCTTGACCTCCACGTTGATCACCTTCACGCCCCAGGGTGCGGTGTGCGCGTCGAGGATCTCCTGGATCCGGAGGTTGAGCTTTTCGCGCTTCGAGAGCAGCTCGTCGAGCTCCACCTCACCAAGCACCGAGCGAAGCGTGGTCTGCGCGAATTGCGAGGTCTGGTAGACGTAGTTCGAGACCTCGACGACGGCCTTGTTGGCATCGATCACCCGCAGGAAGATGACTGCGTTGACCTTCAGCGTGACGTTGTCGCGCGTGATGATGTCCTGCGGAGGAACCTCGAACGCCTCCTGGCGCAGGGAGATGCGGACCATCCTGTCGATGGGGCGGAAGACGAAGACGAGTCCCGGACCCTTCGCGCTGGACAGAAGGCGTCCGAGCCGGAAGATGACGCCGCGCTCGTACTCGGCAAGGATCTTGATCGAGCTGATGAGGTAGATGGCGAGAACGCCGCCCGCGATCGCAAAACATCCGATGCCTTCCACGTTGCACCCCCTTCGGTCGTGGAGAGATTGTATCGCTCAAAACGTGAGCGGGGTCACTCCTCGCGTCCGTCCTGGTATTACAATGTCGTCGCAACCTGAATTGAGGTTCCTCGGAATGCGTCGAGCCGGCCGCGCCTGTGCGGACGCTTGCCGCTTTCGACGAGCCATGGCGAGGACGATCGATGTCTGACAGGATGGCTCCGGCGCCTTTCGCCGAGCGAGCCGAGCGCTTTCTGCTCCTTCCTCCTCAGGAGGCGGAGTTCGGCACGCTGCGCGTGTTCATCGGAGACATCTCGATCAGCGGGGTTCGGCTTCGCCACGGGGAGCCGATGGAAGCGGGCCGTAAGGCGAAGCTCCGGTTCCGCCTCGAAGGCGCCGTCACGTCGATCAGCATCGAGGGCGAGGTCGTCTGGACGCAGTCGTCGCTCTCCGCGGATCTGAATCAGCGTCACGTTTCCGGAGTACGTTTTCACGCCGACGCCGAGCTGGTGGAACGGGTCGTGGACCGGCTCTCGAAGAGCGGTCGCTGCCATCGGGTAAAGGAGCGCCGTCTTTCGGACCGCTTCCTCCTCGAGCACGCGCTCGGCGGCGAATACGGTGAGGTCGGCGCAGTGCGCGTTCTCGACCTCGCGAGCAAGGGCGCGCGCTTCGAGACGGCGAACCGCGTAGAGATCGGACAGAGCGGCGTCTTTCGCTTTCCGATCCCGAAGTCGGCGTTCGAGATTCGTGCGGTCGCGGAGACGGTGTGGTGTCGTCTCCGGGCGCTTTGGGGGCCGGGCGAGTTCCGCTACCACGTCGGAATCCGCATCACCGAACGCCCCGAGCTCGTCCGGCTCGCCATCGGCCAGCTCACGGAGTTGAAGCTCGCGGTCAAGGACACTCACTCGCTCAAACTGAAGTTGAAGATCGCGAGAGCGGAGGAGGTCGGCCCGGCAGTCGAGGTCGACACGCTCGAAGACTCACTCCCCGGCTCGGAGTACTTCCAGCTCGTTCAGTCGGTGCGAACCCTTCTGTCGATCCCGACGGACGACTCGCGCTACTGGCACGATCTTGCCGTCGCGACGGCTGCGACCGAGGACATTCGTTCCATGACCGGACCGATCACGGGGAAGCTCGAGCAGGTTGCCGTCTGGGAGTATCTGGACCGGACGATCGATCCGTCGATCGTCGCGCTCGCGTTCGATCACCACCCTTGAGCAGTCGGCCGCGATCAGCGCAGGATCCGCTGGCCGTAGCGTACGGCGGATGGGGCGCTGACGACCACCTGGTCGAGCGGGATGATTCCCTTCCGCGCGAGCACGACGACGCTCGAGCCCATGTGAAAGGTCCCGAGCCTGTCGCCCGCCTGCAGCAGGACCGGCGCGGAGTAGTCCCTCCAGCGGATCTTCTTGTCCCTGGGGCGCGTGTTCGTCACGAAGCTGTCGTACGTAACCGTCATTCGCCCGACGTTCGTGGCCCCGACCATCACGACGGCGACGAGACCGAAGCGGCTCCTGAGGTACGTCACCACCCGCTCGTTCACGGCGAACAGCTCGTCGATGTTCACCATCGACCAGTCGTTGACCGGCCAGAGCCAGCCCGGGATCACGATACTCCGCACGACGTGGCCCCGAACCGGTGCGTGGATGTGATGGTAGTCGCGCGGTGAAAGGTAGAAGTTGAAGAACGTACCGCCGTCGAACGAATCGGCGATGTCGTCGCCTCCGAGGAACGAGCGGAGCGAATAGTCCCTGCCCTTGACCTGCTCGATACGGCCGTTCTCGATCGTGCCGAAGTTTCGAAGCAGCGCATCGACGGGGCTGACGAACTCGCCTTCCACGGGGCGGAGGCCCGGCTTGAGGTCGCGGGTGAAGAGCTCGCCGATCGTGGAGTAGCTCTCGAGCGGCCTGGACGCCGAGGCCGTGTCGATGCCGAACTTCGAGGCGAACTTCCGGACGCTCCACGGCCCCAGCGGTCCGGGGAGGCGTTTGTGCATCAGCCAGCCCGCGGCATGGCTCAGGTGCGCCTTGGGAACCCAGCGGAGGAGCTCGTACATGCGGGGAGGATCATCGCACAGGTGCGGGCCGGCCCGGCAGCCGGCAGCTACTCGGCAGTGACGCGAAACTTCACGGACGACTCGGTGATGGAGACGAGCTCGAACGACGCGCCGAGGATCGTGATCGACGGAGTCGTCACCTCGCCGAGAGTGAAGCGCTTCGATTCTTTGGAGCCAGCGATGTCGCGATCGACGTCGAGCTCCGCTGCGAGCTCGCCCTGCCAGATGCACTTCGCGTTCGCCGGACAGCGAGAATCGTTGATTCCTCTGAGTTGGATCTTGTACTTCGATTTGCCAATCGAGACGCGCGTGGTGTCGTTCTTCGTGTCGAGGGCGATCTCGACGGGGCCTTTGGGCGAGTCGGCGCTCGCTACGGCGGTAGCCGTGGCGCAGCTGACCGCGAGCTGCAGAGTGATCAAGGCAAGTGCGAGTGCGAGCGATCTCATCTTGTCCCTCCGACGACGACCTTCGTTCAATTCTGACACAGCTCGACGATGCCGGCCGTGAAGTCGCGTTTGCCGCCTCGTGAAGGATGCCGGACGCGCGTGTGTTCGATCCCGAGCAGGTGGAGCGTGTCGCGCGCGCGGTTGCCCACGGCGACGACGGTCTTCACGCTGAACATCGCGATCAGGTCGACGAGAAATTCCTGCCCGATCTCGAGCTCGCGGGCAGTCGGGGGACGATTGGAGCGAGGCTCGCCCGGCCGGTGAGGGTGGAAGGGAAACGCGTTCCATAGAAGCGGCGTCGGCTCGATCGTTGCGATCGTCCCCCAGACGATCGTCGCGCTCGCTTCCGTGGAGAGCGTCTCGCCCGAAGTTGCCTTCCGGTAGTTTCGCTCCGCGCCAAACATGCCCGCCTGCGCCACGCCACGAAGCATCAGGCTCTCGCTCATGAACGGGATTCCCGTGAGGCGGCAGCCGCGATGGCTTGGCGCCTCGCCGACGAGGATCGTCGTCGGGCGGCGCCGGCGCATCTGCGCGAGGTAGAGCGCGAGATTTTCACGCCGGGTGGCGGCGCCGCGCGACCGGCCGGCGTACTGGTTGTGCGCGCGAGCAGGCACCGCGCACCGCGCGAGCGCTGCGATGAACGCCGCGATCGGCCGGGGTTCGATTGGGTTGGGCTTTTTCAAGGCGAAGGAAGTTGTTAGTTGTTAGACGAGTTTGATGTGAACCAATCAGCGTTTCAGCTTCTGCTCGGTCGATTCCGTGTCGGTGCTCCCGTTCTGGAATCTCTGCCTGCTCCGGCTGCTGGCCTTTTCTAACAACTAACAACTAACAACTAACAACTAACAACTCCCCCCGCCCCCTCACTCCGCCGTCCAGATCGCGAGGCCAGCCTCGCTGAGCGTCAATGGCGGATAGCGGTCGGCGACGTCGGCGGAGTCGTTGAACGGGACGCCGTCGATCTCGATCCATGCGTGCCCGAGAAGCTTCGGGCCTTCCTTGCGCGCTCCGATCCGGAGCTGCGGAATGAGCCGCCTTCGCTCGAGCATGCGTTTCAGCGCGAGCGCTTTCGGGAGACAGGTGAGCCGGAACACGTGATGGTTCGCCGCCACGAGAAACATCTCGAGCAGCTGCGGTGGAAGTTCGCGCTCGCTGCCCGACGGCAACTCCCGGCAATCGAGCGCGCCGCGCACTGCCTTCGCGGCGTCGAGTGACAGCATGGCCCGGGCGCGAGCGAGCTCGACCCACGACTCGGCGACGAGAATCCAGTCGTGCGGTGACAGTGTCGCGGCTCGGTGGAGTTTCTGGTTCAGTCTTTCCACTTCCGTTCCGGGATCTCGCGGTCAGTTGCCGCTTGCCGTGTCGACGACGGCGATCTGCTCGAGTTCCCTCGTCCCCTGCGTGGCGAGCCGCCCTCCAAGCTCCGTGAGGAAGCGCAGGCGGTTCGCCGCGTCGCCCGAGAAATGTCCGTGATGCGCGCGCCAGCCCCAGTTGCCGCTCGCGACTCCGGGCCGGTTCATCCTTCCCTCGCTGCCGAGGCCGAATACGTCCTGAGCGGGCGCGATTGCCCACCTGGCGACAGAAGTCATCGCTGCCCGGATCATCGTCCAGTGGACCGCGCGCTCGTCGCCTCCGATGTAGTCGAGCGTGCGGCGTTTCTCCCACTCCGGCGCGGCGCGGAACCACCCCAGCGTCGTGTCGTTGTCGTGCGTGCCCGTGTAGACGATCGAGTCGACGCTGTGGTTGTGCGGCGCGTAGGGATTGTCGAGGTCACCGAATGCGAACTGCAGGATCTTCATTCCGGGACGGCGAAGCTGATGCCGCAGTTTTTCGACATCGGCGGTGATCACGCCCAGATCCTCGGCGACGAGGGGCAGCTCGCCGAGCGCGTTTCGAATGGCGTCGAAGAGCGACTTCCCCGGACCGCGCTTCCAGCGGCCGTTCATGGCGGTCGTCTCCTGCGCGCGTACCTCCCAGTATCCGGCGAAGCCGCGGAAGTGGTCGAGACGGATGTAGTCGGCAAGGCGGAGGTTCGCCTTCACGCGCGCGATCCACCAGGCGTAGCCGTCCTGCTTCATCACGCTCCAGCGATAAAGCGGGTTGCCCCAGAGCTGCCCGGTGGCGCTGAAGTAGTCGGGTGGCACTCCGGCGACGACCGTCGGCCGTCCCGAGTCGTCGAGCCAGAACAGATGCTGGTTCGCCCAGACGTCGGCGCTGTCGAACGCGACGTAGATCGGAACGTCGCCGATGATCGCAATCCCCTTGGCGTTCGCATCCTCGCGAACGCGCTTCCACTGGCGGAAGAAGAGCCACTGCTCGAACTCGCCGAAACCGAGCTCGTCGGCAAGCTCGGCTCGCGCGCGATCGAGGGCGTCGGGCTGCCGCGAGGCGAGCTCGTGATTCCACGCCGCCCACTCGCGCCCGCCGAAGCGCTGCTTGAGCGCGCGGAAGAGCGACCAGTCCCCGAGCCACGATGCCTCGTCGGCGCGGAACGAGTCGAACTCCTGCCGCAGCGGCGTATCGCCGTGCGCCCGAAACGTCTCCCACGCGATGCGAAGGAGGCGGTTCTTCTCCACGATGGCGCGGCCGAAGTCGACGTGGTCCTCGGGGAGATGTGGCGGATGCTCGACGAGCGCCGCGTCGAGGAGGCCGTCTTCGACGAGTCGCCGCGGCGAGACGAGGCTCGGGTTGCCGGCGAACGACGAGAGCGCGCCGTAAGGCGAGTTCCCCATGCCTGTGGGCCCCAGCGGGAGAATCTGCCAGAGCGTCTGACCTGCGTGCTCGAGCCAGCGAAGGAACCCGAACGCCTCCTCGCCGAGGTCCCCGATCCCCCACGGGCCCGGCAACGACGTCGGATGGAGAATCAGGCCTGACTTTCGTGGGTTCATCGCACGCCTCCCGCGGATCTGCTCTCCCGATTCTGTGCGAGACCCAGACGGTGCGCAAGCACCCCTGCGCGCATGAGGTGCGGCGCTTTCCGATACAATCCCGGCCACCGCGCCGACGGCGCAGAACCAGGACATGGCGAAGAAGCGAATCGGAATTCTCACCGGCGGAGGCGACGTGCCGGGCGTGAATGCCGCCATCAGGTCGATCGTGCAGCGTCTCGATCTCCACGGGCATGAGGCGGTCGGACTGCGGCGGGGATGGGCGGCGCTGATCAACGTGACCGCGGAGGACGACGAAGTCGCGCGCCGCCGCTGGGTCGCGCCGCTCACGGTCCAGAACACTCGAAACATCGACCGGGCGCTCGGCACGGTGCTTCACACGTCTCGCGTCAACCCGTCGATCGTGAAGCCGGGCCGCGTTCCGGAGCATCTCCTCGGCGAGGGATCGATCGGGGACAAGGGGACGATCGACCTCACCGCGTCCGCGGCGCGAGCGGTCGAACTGCTCGAGCTCGACGGTTTGATCGCCATCGGAGGCGACGGAACGCTCTCCTTCGCGCGGCGCCTCGCCGACGAGGGCGTGCCGCTCGTGGCCATGCCCAAGACCATGGACAACGACGTTTTCGGCACCGACTACTGCCTCGGGTTCTCGACATCGGTGACGCGGGCCGTGCAGTTCATCCAGGACCTGAAAAGCGCCGCGGAATCGCACGAGCGGTTTCTCATCTGCGAGCTGTTCGGGCGCTATTCGGGAGAGACGAGCCTGCTCGCGTCGTATCTCGCGGGGACCGATCGCGCCCTGATCGCCGAGGTGCCTTTCGACTGGGACCTGCTGTTCGATCTTCTCTCACGAGATCGGATGGACAACACGAGCGGCTTCGCCGTCCTGGCGGTGTCCGAGGGGGCGTGCCCTATCGGAGGGAGGCCGACGGGCTTCGGCAGGGTCGACGACTTCGGTAACCCGACGCTCGGAGGCATAGGCCAGGAGATTTCCGACTACTTCGAGCAGCGCACGGGCGAGCGCGTGATCTACCAGCGCATCGCCTATCTCATGCGCTCCGGCCCGCCCGACTCGGTCGATCAGCTCGTGGCGAACACGTTTGGAGTGCTCGCCGCCGACATGGCGAGCTGGGGCGACTTCGGGAAGATGGTCGCAGTACACGGTGGCCGCTACACCGCCGTCCCGTTGAGGATCACGGGCGAAGGAAGGAAGCGGGTCGACGTCGCGAAGTTCTACGACGCGGGATCGTACCGGCCGAAGCTCTCGAACGTGCTCGGCCTGCCGATGTTCCTGCACTGAGTCGCGGCTGTTAGGCCCGGTCGAGCCCCTCCTCGGAGTCGGGCGGCGCGGCGGAATCGATTGGCCTCGCTGCGGCAGATTACCCTCGTCACTAGGAACTGCCGGCGCTTTCGCGAGCTCAGCGCACCGAGGGGGCGCGCACGGCGCTCTCGACAGGAGCCGAATGCTCGACGGGCGCCTGCTGCATCGAGAGCATCGGGCCAAGGGTGCGAAAGAGCTCCATCCAGCGCTCGCGCGCCTCGCCGTTGCCGCCGACGCGCGCGCGTGTGTGGCCGAACATTCTGTAGTAAGCGTTCTGCGCCTTGCCGAGGTCGATCTCGAACGGGAGAGAGCGGGCGAGGTCGACCGTCGCATGCAGCGTCTCAAGGGTCGCAAGGTCTTCCGGAGTTGCGGCGAACCTGGCGACCGCGCGGTCGAGCGTCTGCTTGAAGGCGAAGGCAAGCGATGCGTTGTCGAGCGAGACCTGCTCGCTCCGGGCCTGCTTCAGCAGGCTGTCCACGAGCGGGCGCGGCACGTCGTCACGCTCGAGCGCGCGGCGGAGCCTCAGGTTCAGGTCTGCCTCTGCCGCGGCGTAGAGAACCTTTGGCAGCGGAACGGAGAGGTCGGAGTGCAGCTTCACGAGAGGAACGTACCGATCGTGCAGCGCGCGGAACGCCGCCTCCGCCTCCGAGAGCGCCGCGGTCCAGATCAGCGAGAGAATGCTTCGCTGTTCGTCGCGAAATAGCGAGCGGATCGAGAACGGGAGCGATTCGAAGCTGCGGTCGAGCAGTCGGACGACGGCGGCGAAGTCGTTGCGGAGGTCGGGATCGCCGAGTCCCGTCCGGAGCGTATCGTACGCCTCGTCGGATTCGAGGACGCGGGAACCTCCCGTCAGCTTCACGTCCCCGAGGTAGAGGACGCCGAACATCACTCGCTGAGACTCGTGGGTGACCCTGGAACGGATGCGCAGCTTGCCCGTGGAGACCTTCGCCGACCCGGCGTCGAAGATCTGCAGGTCTTCGCGCTCGATGTCATAACAGTAGATGTGCGAGCGCGAGGGAAAGGTCTCGAAGAGCGACGCGATCGCGTAGTGCGCGGCGACGCCGGCGAACTCGACCGTCGCGGGGCGGACGTGGCGCTCGTAGACCTCGCGGGCGCTTCCCTGCTCTGGGAGGTTACTTTTCGCGGAAGAGAGTCGCTCGAGGAACGCCGCTTCGAGGTCGACGCCGAAGCAGGTTCTGGCAAGCTGCAGGACGCGCCCCGCGTAGCGGAGGATCTGCTGCGTCTCGATGCCGCTGATGTCGTTGAAGAACCAGCCGCAGCTCGTGTACATCAGCATCGCGTTACGCTGGAGCTCGAGGAGCTCGAGCGCGCGGACGCGTTGGGCGGGAGTGAGGTCGCCGTGGCCGAGCTGGCGCAGGAATCGCTCGACGCCCTCTTCGCCCGGCTCGAGGATGACGTCGATGTAGTGGTTGCGCGCACGCCACGGATGACCGAAAAGCTCGCGCCCGTCGTTCTCGAATCGGGGCGAGACCTGGTCGCGAAGCCAGTCGAGCGCATCGCGGAGCGGAGCGCGCCACTGCTGGTTCCAACCGAACGGCGCCCCGGTGCTGCATCCACAGTCCGCACGCCATCGCGCGACTCCATGTGGACAGCTCCACGACGTGTCCTCGTGGATCTGCACCTCGTGCGTCGGGGGAGCGAGCTCGAGGAACTCCCCGTAGTTCGTCAGCTGCGCGAGCTCGTGCTTCTCGATGTAGTCCAGCGCGTAGGCGAGCGCCATGTCGCCTTTCGGATGATGGTGGCCGTAGGTCTCGCCGTCGGTCGCGATGTGAACGAGCTGCGGACGCTTGCGCGTCGCGGAGAATGCGCCCACCAGGCGATCGGCGAGGTACTCGCCCTTGTGGAGCAGCCTCTCGAATGCGACGCCACGCGAAATCGGCCCGTCGTAGAAGAAGAGCGAGAGGGTTCTTCCCGACGGGAGCGCGACGCGATACGGCATCGACGGATCGATCTTTGCCCCGCTTGCGTCGTTCCAGACCTTCTCGCCGATGGCCCTCACCGCCTTCGCCTGGTGCGGCGCGAGGATCGTGAAGAGGATTCCGTGCTCGGCCAGCAGGTCGAGCGACTCGAGATCGACTGCCGTCTCGGGGAGCCACATCCCCTCGGGCTTCCGCGCGAAGCGGCGTTCGAAGTCGCGAATGCCCCACAGGATCTGCGTCTCCTTGTCGCGCCTGTTCGCCAGCGGCATGATCACGTGGTTGTAGGCCTGTGCGAGAGCGGAGCCGTGGCCGGAGAAGCGCTCGCGGCTCGCGACGTCGGCCCCGAGGATCTCCGCGTAGGTGTCGGGCGACTTGCGCTCGAGCCATGACAGGAGCGTCGCGCCGAAGTTGAAGCTGATCCGCGCGTAGTTGTTCTCGATCTTCACGATCCGGTCTGCGTCGTCGAGGATCCGCGACGACGCGTTGGGTGCGTAGCACTCCGCCGTGATCCGCTCGTTCCAGTCGTGGTACGGGGCCGCGGAATCCTGAAGCTCGATTTCTTCCAGCCAGGGGTTCTCGCGCGGGGGCTGGTAAAAATGTCCGTGAATGCAGATGTATCGGTCCATTGGGCGGGGAGAGGTTACTGCTTCTCGTTGGTGAACTCGAGAGCCGCGCGAACGCGGACGGTCACCCCATCTTTCGTCGCGGGCACGTAACGGCTCGCCGCGGCGGCGCGAAGGGCGGCCTTGTCAATCGTCTCGTCGCCGCTCGACTCGAGAACTTCCATCTGCTCGGGCACGCCGTCGGGGCTGACGATGAAGCCGATCGTCGCCGAGCCTCGAGTTCCCTTCAGGCGATCCTTGACCGACAGGCGAAGCGGCTGCTTCACGATGAGTTTCGCGTCGACGACGCCGGGGCCTAACTCGACGAGGTCGCCCTCTTTGACGGCGGGTACCGGCTCGGGCTCGGGCTCGACCGACTCGGTCGGCGGAGGCGGCGCCGGGGGCGGCGGCGCCTTCACGCGTTTCTTGACGGGCTTGGGCGGAGCCGTCGATGGCGCCGGCTCGACGGGCGCCTGCGTCGTCGTGGCGGTCGAGTCGGTCGGAGTCGTGTCGGTGGCAGGCGCGATGTCCGCTGCAGTTCCGGGTGCGGGTGCGGAAGAGGTCTCGATGATCTCGGCTTCGGCGGTCGTCGTCGTGGCAGTGTCCGCGGTGGCCGTTGCCGTGGGCGCAGCCGTGACCGGTGCAGTCGGGGCCGAGACGAATCGCCCGTAAAGCTTCCAGGCCGCGTAACCGGCCACGGAGAGCGCGGCCAGGGCGAAAAGCGCGACCACCGCGATGATGACGATGGTCTTCGCGCGCATCCCGCTCGGTGGTTTCGCCGGAACCGGGGCTGGCGCCGCGGCAGGGCGCGGGGCAGGGGGCGGCGCGGCGGCCGGGCGAGGCGCCGGCGGTGGCGCAGGTGCAGGTGGAGGAGGAACCACCGGCGGAGGAGGAACGGGACCGGGCGGCGCCACGTAGGCGGGGCGCTGATCCGTTACGACGGTCTGGATCTCCTCCTGGTCGACTCGCGTGGGATGCGCCGGCACCGGGCTGGCGATGGTCGGAGCCTGTGACTGCTGCCACTTCTGAAATGGCATCGTCTCGGCGAGTTCTTCGGGTGGCGGGGCGGGAGGTTTTGACGGAACCGGTGGTTGTGGCGCAGGCGGCTGCGACGCCTGCGCACCGGCCATCAGCTGATCGCGCAGATCGCGCGACATCAGCGGAAGCGCCTCCGTGCGCTCGATCGGCTCGCCGGCTGCGGCTGTCTTCGGAACCGTTGGCAGCTCCTGTGCGTCTTCCGCGGCTAGGTCGTCGAGCGACATTTCGACCGTGCCTTTTCTCACCGGCTTCGACGCGGCTTCCGCGGCAATCCGCTCGGCCTCGAGCTCCGCAATCGAGATCTCGGCGGTGCCCTCCCGCTTCGGCGGCTCCGGCACGCCCGCGAGCCTGTAAAGCTCCCGGTCGCGCGTGATGCGGGAGAGCGTCCCTTCGCTGTCGTAGTTCGGCCTCGCGGCAATCTGCTTTCGCACTTCGCGAAGCGCGTCGGCCGCCGAGGGGAAGCGCTCCTCGCGCTCGCGCCGCAGAAGGCGGAGGATGATGCCTTCCACGTTGGTGTCGATCACGATCGACGCGTCGCGGGGCGGCACCTGTGTGATGTCCGACGTGAGTCGCTTGATCACCGAGGCCGCGGGGGTCGAGCCCGCGAACGGCACGTCGCCTGACACCATTTCGTACAGCACGATGCCGAGCGAGTACAGGTCGCTCCGCTGGTCGATCGGCTCGGGGTCCTGCGTGTTCACCTGCTCGGGTGAAGCGTAGCGGGCCTTTCCCACGAAAAAGCCGGTCGAGGTGAGGCCCTCGCCATCGAGCGCCTTGGCGATCCCGAGGTCGATGATCTTCACGACCGTCTCGCCCGACGAGGTCTGGGTGAGCATCACGTTGTCGGAGGCGACGTCGCGATGGACGATGCCCGCGGCGTGGATCGTCTCGAGCGCGAGTAACGCCTGTTCGGCGATGCGGAGAACCTGCGCGATCTCGAACCGGCCGCCGGCTCGGATGTGCTCGGCGACCGTCATGCCGTCGACGTACTCGTTCACCATGTAAAACGAGCCGTCGTCGAGTTGCGCGAAATCGAAGAGCGACGCGAGGTTGGGGTGCTTGATCGTCGCGGCGAGCTTCGCCTCGCGGATGAAACGTTTCGTGCCGGTGTCGTCCTCGCGCGCGCTTGGCTTGCGGATCTTCACGACGCGGAAGTCGCCGAGGTGGACGTGACGAACCTTGTAGAGCTCGCCCATGCCTCCCGTCGGGAGGATCGC
>JAMPYE010000402.1 GCA_023700825.1 Thermoanaerobaculia bacterium
CTCGAGCACCGGCTCGAATTCGTCGGAGGCGAGCTGCCACGCGTCCATGTGCGTCTTCTCGAAGCTTTGACCCCATCTGCTTTTGCCATCTGCGGCGCCCTATCTCCCGAATACGAAGTACCGGCAACTCAGGTGCAAGTCACCTCGTGTCGTCTTCTCGATTCGACTCGCGGCTTTGTGCTGGCCGCTCCGTTCGCTGCGCAGGAAGATCTGGAGGCGCCAGGCTGTGGCCGTCATGATGACGATCGGTAAAGCAGCCTGCGAATAGTGCGAATGAGTGAATCGCCTTGACACCAAGATCCAGGAGGAGTATCAACGTCGCAATCTCTATGCCGGCAACTGTCCCGAGTCAGCGCACGCCGTGGTGGGCCTGGCTTCTAGCTGCATCGTTCCTCATTTGGTCTGCCTTTAGCTTTTACAACAGTCTCATGGGTATCGGGGGGCCAGGCGCTGCAGCATCCGATGCACCTGGCGGTGGCACCCTGATCGAGAGGGTTGTCCCCGGCAAGCCCATGGAGCAGGCTGGAGTGCGAGCCGGGGACATCGTAGTCGCAGTGGATGGGCAGGCCATTCGCAACGGTCATGACTGGGGTGAGATGGCGTGGCAGTTCGAGCCCGAGAAGCCGTTCGTGCTCACCGTGGAACGCGATGGCCAGCCGATGCAGCTCACCCTGCTCTTCCCACACCGCCCGGTGTGGGAAATGCGCAATCGCACGCAGTGGCTGGACTACGGTCTGAGTGCAGCACTTGCGCTCCTTTATGTGGCGATGGGACTGGTGGCATTGTTCGCCCGGCCGCGAGACCCAGGTGCGGTCGCGGGCGCCGTCCTGCTGCTCATGTTCGGAGGCTTTCTGGGACCGGGGAGTGGCGCCGGGACTGCTGCGATGTTCCGGCAGTGGCCCTTCCTGCTGCAGGTACCGGCGTTCGTGATCGACACGCTGTTAGGCGGTTATCTGGTTCTGGTCTTCGCCGCGCTCTATCCTCGCCCGGTGTTCAGGCGCCGCTGGATTCTGCCCGTGCTGCTCGTGCCGGCGCTTCTGGTCATCACGTATAACGCTGTCCGGTTCTACCACCGGTTCTATATGCCTGAGCAGGCAATCTCTCCGGGGCCTCCCTGGGCATCTCAACTCCAGGTCGCGGTCGAATCGGCCAACATCCTGGCGGGATTGATCATCCTCGCCCTGGGATATTGGCGCCTCAAGGACACCCAAACGCGACGGAGCTTGCGGAGAGTGCTACTTGGCACGCTGATCAGTTTCGGGGCCGTTGTGTTCTATCTCATGCTGCTCGCATCGGGCGCTCCGGCCCTTCAACGGATATACGAAAGCAGGGCGACTGGCTTCGTGCTCCTGGTTCTCTGGAGTGTCTTTCCAGTTGTGTTCGCGCAGGCAGTGCTGCGGACCGGCTCGCAACCCGCAAGCACCATCGCTGACTAGAGGGTGCTACGTCCTCGCCGTGGTTGCCCCGCGTGCTAACTATGGCGCTACCGACCCAAGCGCGCGACTCAGAGTTTCGAGGGCTGGATACATCTGCGTGTGCGCGTCCGTGCCGCTGATGCGTAGCCGTTAGGCAGCTCGCACGGAACGAGATCAGGGATCGTCCGGCGTGAGTTCCGGTCTCCTGGCGATGCGCGCGAGCATTCGAGGCCCAATCTCCTCGTTCTCGTGAAAAGAGAAGACGAAGTCCTCTTGCCTCCTCACGTTCCACCCTATACGGAGAAGAGCCACGAAAACTCGGCTGGCGCGCGAAGACGGTCAATTGCTCATCGGGCAATTGCGGACGATTCGCGGAGCTCCGGCAAGATCTCGCCGCGCTCGAGGCGGCCGGCACGTACGCGAAGCGCGAGTGCCCTGGTCCCACGCCTCGCGGTCGGTCGTTCCGCACGCCATCACCCCCGGCAACTCGGTGACTTCCGCCAGCCAGCGGCGGTCCACTTCGTGCACGAGTTCCAACGTAAGTTGTTCCATACCATCAACGCCGGCGCATTCCGCCGTGCGCGGTGAAATGATGGGAGAAGCAGAACGGCCGCATCGCCCCAGGCGTGCCCTGCCAACAGCGGAGAGGGGTCACAGCTTCGGACTTCTGTCACTCCTCCATCCCCGCTCCCCGCTCTACTCCTCGTAGACTCGATCGGTCCGATCTTCCAATCCGAGGAGGTTTCAGGCCGATTGCGCATCGATTTCGCCCGTCCCCTCGGAAATCGTGACAACCCGAGGGATTCTTGTTGCATGGCACGAGCAATGCGCATCGAGTATCCAGGGGCCGTTTACCACATCACTTCGCGTGGGAATGATCGCCGCGACATCTTTCTCGATGACGCCGATCGCCGCCAGTTCCTCGAGTTGCTTGGCGAGGTCGTCCGGCGTTTCGGCTGGATCGTCACGGCGTACACGCTCATGACGAACCACTTTCATCTCGTCATCGAGACGCCCACTCCGACGCTCTCACGCGGGATGCAGTGGCTCAACGGGAGCTATGCGGCCTGGTTCAACCGGCAACACAAGCGATGGGGGCACCTGCTCGGCGACCGCTTCCATGCGTTCCTCGTTGAGAAGGAGTCGTACTACCTCGAGCTCCTGCGCTACGTCGTGCTCAATCCGGTGCGGGCGAAGCTGGTGGAACGGCCCGAGCAGTACGCTTGGTCCAGCTACCGTGCCACGGCAGGCTACGAAGCCGCACCCGAATGGCTGAAGGTCGGAGAGATCGCCACGCTCTTTGGTGAGGCCGAAAACTGGCGAGAGAACTACAAGACGTACGTCGAGGAGAAGCTGACCTCCGAGGAGCGGCTCTTCGACAAGGTCGAACGGCAGATCTACCTCGGCTCGGAAGAGTGGGTTGCCTCGATGCGAAAGCTCGTCGAATCGAAGATGCGAAGCGACGATCACCCGAGCGTGCAACGCAACGTGGGACGGCCGAAGATGGCAAAGATCATCGATGCCGTGGCCCGTGCGTTCCGCACTTCGGCGCGAGACATTCGCGAATCCAACGGTGGCGCAGCGCGAATGCTCGCCGCGTGGCTGGGCTGGTACGAAGGGCTGCATCGGCTCCGATCGATCGCGGCAGCCTTACGGTTGCGAAGCTCCGGACACGTGAGCGACCTCGTCGCCGAGGCCGAGCGCGCACTCCACGGCGACCCCGAGCTACGCCGAATGGCCGATACCGCCTACGCGGCTCTCGGCTGAACCGTAGCGACGACATCCGGCGCCTCTCCACACCCCGAACGACTCACTCCGCGTCGACCACGTTATGGCCGCGGTGCGCCCGGACCCCGGCACCGGGGGCCGGATGGCGCGGGGCGCCAGTCGAAACCCTGAAGAATCTCGCGCCCGCCTCGGGCTGCGCGCTCACCTGCACCCAATACGCTCGCTCTCAGACCGATGAACTCCCATCGACGGGGAACCTGGATCTAACAAACAACCGAGATCCGAAGCTCTGACCCCATCTGCAGCTCGCGGCGATCCTCAAGGTTTCCACTGATGAGCTGCTCCTCGGGCGCGAGCCGGGCGGCGAGCAGTTCGAGATCAGTGATGTGCGCCTGCTCGACAAGTTCGTCCGCCTCCAGGAGCTCGATAAGCGCGACCGCGAAGCTGTGATCATCCTCATCGACGGCGTCCTCGCCCGTCGCGCCGTCGAATCCGCCATCGCCGCAGCCCGGTAACCGCGTTCGATCCGTCAGCATCATTGATCCGATCGCCACGCACGTCACGGGCGTTGCAATGGCGCGCGGAGAAGGAATGCGATACTGCGCGCCGCAACGCCCGCGCCGCGCTTCGGGCGCTTCCGGATCGATCGCTCCGCCCGTCCTTCCTCGCGCTCGTTCGTCTTTCGCACGTGGCGCCGCCTAAGGGGTCGCTGGGCGCGGACGTGGACCGCTGGCTCAAAGTCTCGTGGCGTCGGGCGCTCGGCGCGTCGCGGTCCACGCCGGCCAGCTCGCCCTTAGGACGGACTCGTGCGGCGCGCTCGCTCGTTCCGCCGCCCGTCCCGGCCTAACCGACCGCGCTGAGCATCTGCCCGCTGCGCCGTCACGCTGGCGCGTGAGCGCTCCGTGCGGCGAGCGTTCGCTTCACACCCACCCACGCCTCCTCGCTCTCTCCTCGCCGCACTCCGCGCCCGGCGCTTCCCCCGCCCCCGCCCCCAGCGCCGGCGGCGCGAGCTCGCTTTGCCACCCGCCCGTCCGATCGTCTGCGCATTCTTCGCCGGCCGGCCGTCGCAAGTGAGGCGTAGCGCCGTTCGACGACGCCGTCAAGGCGCTCCGCCCACCCCTCCGCCTTGACCGCGCCGCCGACCGACGCTTTGGAAATGGGTAGCGACGGCCGAGGAGCGACCTGCTCTGGCCTCGGAGCTTGTTTCGATCCGAAGCCTAACAACAACCGCGCACATCTCACCGGGCTCTTTCTTGATGGCGGGAAGTGAAACAGCCCGGCAGGAGCCGGGCTGTTTCACTTTCGCCAGCTTGCTTGAGCCTCACGCTCTCGCGAGACCACTACAGCGCGTCAAGCGGCACGAGCAGAAGAGTCTTCGTTGCCTTCTCCTGGGGATGAATGCGCCCCTTGAACACGAGCGAATTCCCGTCTTTGCTTCGTTCGACGGAAACCGTGGTGCCCGTTCTTTGGAGCAGTCGCAAGTTCCATTCGCTCGACGAGTCGCGGC
>JAMPYE010000403.1 GCA_023700825.1 Thermoanaerobaculia bacterium
GACATCCCCGTCATCTTCCGCGCTTTCACCTGGCGCCTGCCGTTCATCCGCTTCTTCCTCAAGTACCCGCTGCTCTTCAGCCCGGTCCTCGGCCAGGCGTGCTGGGCGATGGACTTCCCCTTCATGCGGCGTTACTCGGCGGAGTACCTGGCGAAGCATCCGGAGAGGCGTGGAGAAGATCTGCAGACGACGCGCACGGCCTGCCGGCGCTACAAGAAGATCCCGGTCTCGATCCTCAACTTCGTCGAGGGGACGCGCTTCACGCGCGAGAAGCACGCCGACCAGGAGTCGCCGTACAAGCACCTGCTGCGACCGCGCTACGGAGGCATCTCGTACGTGTTCGCGTCGATGGGCGACATGCTCGACGCGATGTACGACGTCACGCTCGCGTTTCCCGGCCATCCCCACGCGACGTTCTGGACCTACATCTCGGGCCAGCTGCCGCTCGTCATCGTCGACATCCGGGAAATCAGGCTGCGCCCCGAGTTCTTCGACGAGTCGGTCACGCGCCCCGGCCCGAACCGCGAGGCGTTCAAGGCCTGGATGAGCGGGATCTGGGAAGAGAAGGACCGCCTGATCGACGAGCTGCTCCGCGCCGACGGCGCGGGGCGCGGGGCAGGCAGCGGCTGACGAAGCTTCCTTCCTGCGAGGCCCGCGAGGCCGCTATCCGCTTTATTGCGTATGATTTTCGTAGCGATGTTCGGGGCCCGTCAGACGCCCTGCTGGAGCGGTTACAGGTGGTTCCGTGCCCCCGGGACACCCTGTTGGTGCACATTTTCGTGTGCAGTCGTTAATGGGAGAATTTTTCGCGGATGAAAGGAGAATGCATTTTTTTGTTGCATTTCTTTAGTGTTTTTGAGTAGATTCCGCGCAGACCCTAAGAAAACAAAGGGAAATTGAAAGAAGGGGGATTCACCATGGCTGCAAAAACGATGACCAAGTCGCAGATTGCCGACACCCTTGCGCAGAGCACGGGCGTCACCAAGAAGATCGCAGTTCAGTTCCTCGACGAGCTTGCGGCACTTGCCTACAAGCAGGCGAAGAACAGCTTCACGCTCCCGGGCCTCGGAAAGCTCGTGCTCGTGGCGCGTAAGGCGCGCATGGGGCGCAACCCGGCCACCGGCGCGACGATCAAGATCCCGGCCAAGAAGGTCGTGAAGTTCCGCGTCGCCAAGGCCTGCAAGGACGCAGTCCTCGGCGTCAAGAAGTAAGCGTTACCGCGCCTAAAGTCGAAGACCCGACCCCGAGAGGGGTCGGGTCTTCGCTTTTTGGAAGCGAACGAAGTCGGGCACGGCAGTTTGACTTGCGCGAAGGGGTGAGGTCGTTCAGGTCGTCGGGAACCCGAAATGACGAATGTCGAATGAAGAATGGAGAATGAAGAAAGAAGCGAGTGCCGGCAGAACGCTCGGCTTGCGCCTCCCGGTTCTTCGTTCTTCATTCCTCATTCGACAATTCGGTTCTGATCACCTCGCTTCAGGTCCCGCTGTTCCTGCCAGCGCGCTCTACTTCCGTTCCGCTCTCAGCAGCAGCAGCTCCCTGCTCGACGTCACTCGCATCCGTTCCACGCCCGCGAGCGCGTCCTTCTGCGAACGGCGCTGGCCCCTGTAGGTCGAAGCGAGGAGATCTTCGAGGGCTGCGTGGTCCAGGTCGAGCGTCTCGGCGTGACGGGCTCGCTCCTCGAGCCTGAAGCGTGGCGCGAGCGATTCGATCGCGCCCTGCGCGCGGTCCTTCTCCGTGCTCTCCCCCAGCACTGCGTCGCGCAATTCGGCGAGATCGTCGGCGGCCGCGACGGCGAGGAGCGCGACACCTTCCGGCTTCAGCACGCGCGCGAACTCGTCTCGATTGATCCGCCCGGTGATCGAGAGGACGGCGTCGACGGAGCCGTTCGCAAGCGGGATCGCGCGATCGGCGTTGGCGACGATCCAGGTGAGTTTGCGATAGCGCTTCGCAGCGAGGTCGATCGCCGGCGTGGAGATGTCGATGCCGCAACCCGCGGCGCCGAGGCGTGCGCAGGCGTCGGCCAGATGAAACCCCTCGCCGCACCCGGCGTCCATGATGACCGCGCCCGGGCCGATCCCTCGCGCGGCGAGCATCGCGCCGATTGCCGCCGCGAGCCCGTCGCCGATTCCCCGGCTCAGCAGCCGGCGCCTCGCGGCGACCGCCTCCCGCGTGTCTCCGGGATTCGTCGACTTGCGGTCCTGCGGCTGCAGCAGGTTCGCGTAACCGCTTCGTGCCACGTCGAACGAGTGCCCCGCGCCGCAGCGCAGTGCCCTCGGCTCGCGGCCCAGCGGGGCGCCGCAGGCCTTCACCGGACAGATCAGTCGGATCATCGTCGTGTCATCCGCCGGGACGGAATCTACACCGAAACGCGCAGTACCGCGGAACCATCGAAGCGTCCGTGACGAAGATCGTCGAGCGCGTCGCCGGCGCGCTCGAGCGAATACTCGGAGATCGTCGTCGCGAGCTCGACCGAGCTGAGCGTCGCGAAGAACTCCTCGCCATCCTGGCGAGTCAGATTCGCGACCGAGCGGACCGACCGCTCCTCCCAGAGGAGCGCGTAGGGAAACGACGGGATGTCGCTCATGTGGATGCCCGCGCAGACGACCGTGCCGCCCGGGCGAACCGCCTGGAGCGCCGCGGGAACGAGCGCACCGACCGGCGCGAAGATGATCGCCGCGTCGAGCGCGACGGGCGGCGCTTCGCCCGATCCCCCGGCCCACACTGCGCCGAGGCTCCGTGCGAAGCGTTGCCCCTCCACGTCGCCCGTGCGGGTGAATGCGAAGACCTGGCGCCCTTCCGCGCGGGCCACCTGCGCGATCACGTGCGCCGCGGAGCCGAAGCCGTAGAGTCCCAGCCTCGTCGCGTCGCCCGCCATGCGAAGCGCGCGGTAACCGATCAGCCCGCCGCACAGCAGCGGAGCCGCCTCCGCGTCGCCGAAGCGTTCGGGAATCGGGAAGCAATAACGCGCATCGGCGACGGCGTAGTCGGCGAACCCGCCGTCGATCTGGCATCCGGTGAAGCGGGCATCGGGGCAGAGGTTCTCGCGCCCGGCGATGCACTGCGGGCACGCGCCGCACGTCCAACCGAGCCACGGCACGCCGACGCGATCGCCCGTGCGATGGCCGCCGGCTCCGCGCCCCGCGCGCTCGACGATGCCGACGATCTGATGGCCGGGAACGATTGGGAGCCTCGGATCACGAAGCTCCCCGTCGACGAGATGAAGATCGGTTCGACAAACGGCGCAGGCCCGGACACGCAACAACAGTTGCCCGGGGCCGGGTTCCGCCACCGCCCGCTCCTCGAGAACGAGCGGTCCGCCGATCGACTGCAGGACGATTGCACGCATTCGGTCAAGAGTACGGCAGGCGAGAGGCGAAAGGCGAGAGGCGAGGAGCAGGCGAAGTTGGGAGAGGCGAAGAGGCATGAAAGCCGTGCCTTTCGCCGCGAAGCGGCGGGAAGACGGTCAGCTCGGCGCGTGAGCGCCACGATGCGCGACCACCTCACCGAATCGGCGCCGCTTCAGCGGCGAGACTCATTTCCCTGCAAGGAATTTCGCGATCCTCTCCCCGAGGATCTCTTCGGCGTCGTGGAAGCCGTGGCCGGTATCTGCGATGACCTCGAACCGGCAGCGGCGCGGGGGCGCGAATTCGCGAAGGACGTCGACACACGCCGGAACGTCGCCGAAGCAGAATTCGTCGTTCTCGCCGAAGACCACGAGCGTCCGTTTGGAGATGCGGCTGTACTCGCGAAGCAGCGGGCGTTTCTTCGAGAGCCTGATGCCGCGAATGATCTCCAGGAACGGGAAGACGTTGTAGTCCCCCTCGGGGTCGATCGTGTCGAGCAGCGACGCCCAGGAGATGGGGCGCGGCGAGATCGTCTTCGGCACGATCTTCGATCCGTGCCCGCGCGCGACCTGGACGCGGGCTCGCTCGAGCGCCGAGTGGAAGCCGTCGGCGCCGAGCTCCGCGTAGCTGATCCCTACGTCGTCGCCGGGGCCGAGCAGCACGTACGACGAGACCGGGTTCTTCCGCCGCTTCTTCGCGTCGTAGAGACAGATCTTGTTCGCGCCGGTCGAGTGGCCGACGAGATGAAACGTGCGGTAGCCGAGCGAGCGAAGGTGCGCGATCGCGCCGTCGATGTCCTTCACGCAGTCGCGGATCAGCTCGTGCGCGTAGCCCAGCATCGCGTGCTCGCTCGTCCCTCCCTTTCGCCGCTTCAGCATCTTCTCCACCTCCGCGCCGCGGTTGTTGAAGGTGAAGAAGGAAATGCCGCGCCGTGTCAGCGCCTCGCCGAGCGCGTTCATACGCCCAGCCGAGTAGAAGACCGACGCGCCGCCGTTGCCGTGCAGCCAGATCGCGACCTTCTTCGAAGCTCGCGCCGGCTCGTAGAGCAGCCCCGGCAGTGCGAGGTGGTCCGTGGAAGCGAACGAGTGAAGAGTCAGGCGCATTCGGAGATTCTAGGCGAAAGGCGACGAGGCAGGCCAAAGGTCATAGGTCAAAGCAGGCAGGAGTGTGGCGCAGACACTCCTGTCTGCGCGTCGCCGAAGGCGACCCTGACCGGTGCGGCGCTTCGCGCCGCGCGCGGGCAGAAGTTCTTGTTGCGTCTCGGTGTGACTGGAGCAAATGAAACGGGGCACGGCATGCCGCC
>JAMPYE010000404.1 GCA_023700825.1 Thermoanaerobaculia bacterium
CAGACACTCCTGTCTGCGCGCGGCGCGAAGCGCCGCACGAATCAGGCGAAGGCGGAGGGCGAGTAACAGGCGCGAACGATGCTTGCGCCGGGCCGTTACATTTTTGGTGCCAGCGCCGAGTCGCCTTCGGCGACGCGCAGGCAGGAGTGCCTGCGCCACATCGCCCCAATCCGCACTCCGCAATCCGCAATCTGCACTTCCCCGTCCGCCCCACCCGTCACGCGACGATGTGACGGACAGCATCCCCCCGATGGTCGCCCCGGCAAAAGAATGGCCGGGACGCGCGTCCGATGGGCGGAGCCGCGCGGCGAAGTCCCCCGAAGGCGGAGCACTCCATGATCGAAATGACACTTTACGGGCGCGGAGGCCAGGGAGGCGTAACCCTGGCAAAACTCGTGGCGACCGCGTACTTCCTTCGCGGCAAGGACGCCCAGGCATTCGGCGTCTACGCGGCGGAGCGCTCGGGCGCGCCGATCCAGGCCTACATCCGGATCGATGACGTCGAGATCACGAACCACAACCAGATCCGCGAGCCGGACCACGTGATCGTGGTCGATCCGACGCTGATCGGGCCGAACGTCCTGACGGGCCTCAAGCCCGAAGGCTGGCTCATCCTCAACACGCCGGTCCCCGCGCAGCAGTGGCTCGACGTCTTCCCCGGGAGGAACGTCGCGGCGATCGACGCGACCGGCATTGCGGTCGGTCTCGGGCTCGGCACGCGCGCGGTCCCGATCGTGAACACGACGATGATGGGCGCGATCGCGAAGGTCTTCGACCTGTCTCTCGACGAGGTCCGCGCGACTTTCGCCGAGCTCCGCTTCGGCGGGGCGAACATCACCGCGGCCGAAGAGGCGTACGGCAAGGTGACGATGGCGAAGCTGGCAGGCACGCCGGTCGAGACGACCCCCGTCGTCCTTTCGGGCCGTGTCGCCGGAATCCTCGATGCCGACGTCGGCGGCGCGCCGAAGATCCGCACCGGCTCCTGGGCGACGCGAAGGCCGCAGCGCCGCACGCTGACTCCTCCCTGCAACTATAGCTGTCCCGCCGGCAACGACGTCCAGGCGTTCGTCGAGGCGATCAGCCACAAGCAGTACGACGAGGCGCTCGGCATCATCCTCGAGACGAGCCCGCTGCCCGGGATCTGCGGGCGCGTCTGCCCGGCGCCCTGCATGGAAGCGTGCAACCGCAACAGCTGGGACGAGGGGGTCAACGTTCGCGAGCTCGAGCGTTACGTGTCGGACCACGGTGCGTGGCCCGACACCACGAAGCCGTGGCGGCCCGAGCGCATCGCGGTCGTCGGCTCCGGCCCCGCGGGCCTTTCCGCCGCGTACCAGCTCGCGAAGCTCGGCTACCCGGTGACGATGCTCGAAGCGTCGAACGAGCTCGGCGGCGTGCTGCGCAACGGCATCCCCGACTACCGCCTCCCCAAGGAAGTCCTCGATCGCGAGATCGCGTTCATCCTCGATCACGGCGTCACGGCGTTCACGGACGAGTTCGTCGATCGCACGGCGCTGCTCCGCCTGAGCAACCAGTTCTCGGCGATCTTCGTCGCGACCGGGCTGCAGGAGTCGCGCGCGATGAAGCTCGGCGCGGTCGAGCCGGGCGACGTCGAGCAGGGAATCGACTTCCTCGACGAGGTGCACAAGCACGACGCGAACGTCACCGGAATGCGGGTCGTGGTCGTCGGCGGCGGCAACACGGCGATCGACGCCGCACGCTCGGCGCGCCGGCTCGGTGCCGCGAGCGTCCGCATCGTCTACCGCAGGAGCCGCGTCGAGATGCCGGCCATCGCCGAGGAAATCGACGCCGCGCTCGACGAGGGAATCTCGCTCGACGAGCTGATGCTGCCAGTCCGCTACAACCGGGAGAACGGCATCGGCAAGCTCACCATCAACAGGATGAAGTTGGGCGAGCCGGACAAGAGCGGGCGCCGCCAGCCAATGATGGACGAGAGCCCCGACGCGCTCTTCACGATCGAGTGCGACAAGGTCATCCTCGCCCTCGGGCAGTCGGCCGACCTCTCGATCATCGGCGAAGGTGCCGAGATCCGCGAGAATGGCCAGCTCCTCGGCCTCGCCGGCGCCCCGGTCTTCCTCGGCGGCGACTTCGGAAGGAACGACGGGACCGTCACCGCTGCGATCGGCAGCGGACGCAGGGCGGCGATGCACATCCACCAGACGATCACGGGCGAGGACCTCTTCCCGTGCGAGCCGGCGCCGGTCGCGGGGAAAGAGGTGATTCACCAGCAGTTATTTGCCCATGCGCCGCGGGAGAACGCGACGGTGCTGCCGCGCGATCTGCGGGTCGGCACCTTCGTCGAAGTTCACGGCGGACTCGAAGACCTGCCCGACCGCGACGCGGCCGTGATCGAGGCGAACCGCTGCTTCAGCTGCGGCGTCTGCAACAGCTGCGACCGCTGCCTGGAGCATTGCCCCGAAGGGATCCTGCTGCGCGACCGCGAGGGCTACCGATTCAACTACGACTATTGCAAGGGCTGCGGCCTCTGCTCCACGCAGTGCCCGCGCGGCGTGGTCGTGATGGCGGAACTGTAAGGGAGACGACGATGGCACGAACACTCGTGACAGGAAACTACGCCGCGGGCCTCGCGCTCGCCCGCGCCGGCGAGGCGAACCGCGCCGCGCGCGGATGCGCGGCCGGCGCCTACCCGATCACGCCGCAGACCGAGATCATCGAGTACCTGCGCGCGTTCAATTTCTCCAAGGGGAAGATCGTCCCGGTCGAGTCCGAGCACAGCGCGATGGCGGTCTGCATCGGCGCCTCGCTCAACGGCGCGAGGTCGTTCACCGCGAGCTCGTCGAACGGGCTCGCCTACATGGTCGAGAACGTCTACGCGGCCGGCTACTACCGGCTGCCGATCGTCATGATCGCGGTGAACCGGACGCTCGGCCCGCCGTGGAACATCTGGGTCGACCAGGGCGACAGCCTCATGATGCGCGATGCGGCGTGGATGCAGTTCTACACCGAGTCGCACCAGGATCTCGTCGACACGATCCTCGTGTCGTTCCGCGTCGCGGAGGATCCGCGGATTCTGCTCCCCGCGATCGTCGCGCAGGACGGCTTCGTCACCTCGCACACGCAGATGGTCGTCGACCTGCCGGAGCAGGAGCTCGTCGACCGTTACCTGCCGCACTGCAAGATCCCGCACAGGCTCGACCACGCGCACGCTGCGACGGTCGGCAACATGGCCTGGCCGCGCGAGACGCAGCACCACCGCCAGCAGATCCAGGAGGCGATGGAGCTGGTGCCGACGGTCTACGCCGAAGCGATCGACGAGTTCGAGAAGGTCTTCGGGCGGCGGCCAGGCGGCGCGATCGAGACCGAAGGAACCGAAGACGCCGACACGATCTTCATCGCCGTGACCACCATGGCCTCCACCCTGCGGCACGTCGTGAAGGAACGGCGGGCGAAGGGCGAGAAGGTCGGCATGATCAAGCTCAAGACGTTCCGCCCGTTCCCGCGCGCCGAGCTGCTCCGCGCGATTGGCGGCGCGAAGAAGGTCGGCGTGCTCGATCGGAACCACTCGCCCGGCTCGGGCGGCGTCTTCTGGAACGAGATCGCGGCGACGCTCCAGGGACGGGACGTCGTCGTTCAGGACTATCTCGTCGGCCTCGGCGGGGGCGACGTCACACCGAACACGATCGCCGGAATCGTCGATGACCTGGCCCTGCGCTCGGTCGCGTCCGAGCCGGTTTGGAGAGAGGTGACCGCATGACCAGCGTAATGCCCGAGACCTCGCATCCCGATCCGCTCCTGCGGCCGGGCAACACCAACTGCGCCGGCTGCGGAATGTCGATCGGGCTCCAATGGCTCGACGAGGCGATGCCGACCGAGCGGCCTTACCTCGTGATCCCGGCCTGCTGCGGCATCGTTACGGCGGGCGCGTTCCCGACGAGCGGCTACGGCGTGCCGACCGCGGCATCGACGTTCGCGTCGTCGCCGGCGATCGCGACAGGCGTCTCGATCGTCAACGAGATGAACGGCGAGAAGCACCCGACCGTCTGCTGGGCGGGCGACGGCGGCACCTACGACATCGGCATGGCGACGATCTCGGCGGCGGCGGAGCGGAACGAGGACATCCTCTACATCTGCTACGACAACGAGATCTACGGCAACACCGGCGGGCAGCGCTCGAGCGCGACACCGGCGGGCGCGGTGACGAGCACGACACCGGGCGGGAAGGTCGAGCGGAAGAAGGACATGATGGCGATCATGGCCGCGCACCGGATTCCGTACGCGGCGACCCTCTCGGTCGCGCATCGCGACGACTTCCTTCGCAAGCTGGCGATCGCGCGCGATACGAAAGGTTTCCGTTTCCTCGTGATGCTGTCGCCCTGCCCGACGGGGTGGAAGTCGATCCCCGAGGAGAGTGTCGACCTGATCGGGCTCGCGGTTCGTTCCGGGCTCTTCCCGCTGTACGAAGTATTCGAAGGCGAGCGCTACCGGATCAACGTGCGTCCCGACGGGACCGACGTGGCCGAGTATCTCGACCGCCAGCGGCGCTACTCCGGCAAGAATTTCGATACTCCCGCGGTGCGAAGTCAGATCGCCGCACAGTGGCGCTACCTCGAGGCGATGGAGAACAGCTTTCCGGCGACCTGATGTGGAGTGCGGAAGCGCC
>JAMPYE010000405.1 GCA_023700825.1 Thermoanaerobaculia bacterium
CGACTCGGACTGGGAAAAACTGACCGCCTGATGGCGAAATTGAAAATTAGAAATTGAAAAAAGAGCCTCCGCTGAAACATCAGGCGCCCGCAAGGGCGCCTTTTTTTTTCAATTTTCAATTTTCAATTTTCAATTCCACATCAGTGTGCCGTCTTTCCCTTCCGCAGCACCTCGGTCGCGCCCTCACCCCAGCGAGACTTCTCGAGCCATCTCATCAGCTCGTCGGCAGGAAGCGGCGGCGTCAGGTAGTAGCCCTGCGCCAGATCGCAGCCGAGCTCCGACAGGATCTTGAACGTTTCCTCGTCGTCGACTCCCTCGGCGACGACCTCGTGGCCGAGCGAGTGCGCGAGGGAGATGATCGTGCGGACGATCGCGCCGTCGCTCTCGTTGTGCCGCATCCCCATGATGAACGACTTGTCGATCTTGATCTCGTCGACCGGGAGGTTGCGCATGTGGACCAACGACGAGTAGCCGGTGCCGAAATCGTCGAGCGAAAGTCGCACGCCGAGGGTGCGGAGTAGATGGAGTATTGCGAGCACGTGCGGCGGGTCGGCCATGATCCCGCTCTCGGTGATCTCGAGCTTGAGCACTCGTGGATCGAGCCCCCACTTGTCGAGCAGCCGCGAGACGCGCTGCGGGAGAAACGGCTCCAGAAGGCTTTGCGTCGGGAGATTGACGGCGACATGCAGCGGAAAACCGGCTTCCTGCCACGCCCTGCACTGAGCGAGTGCGCCGTCGAGCACCCAGTCGGTGAGCTGCTTGATGAGTGCCGATCGTTCCGCGAGCGGAATGAACTGGTCAGGCTGCAAGAGCCCGCGCTCCGGATGGAGCCATCGTACGAGCGCCTCGACCCGCGTCACGAGCCCGCTGCGAAGGTGGATCTTCGGCTGGTAGTAGAGGACGAGCTGGTTGTGGTCGATCGCCTCGCGGAGGTCGACCCGGAGCGCGAGGCTCGTGATGGTCGCCGTTTCCTGGTCGGGCGCGTAGGGCAGGTAGCCGTTCCGCGACTCCTTGGCGGCGTACATCGCGACCTCGGCGCAACGCATGATCCCCGCCGCGTCGTTCGAGTGGTTCGGCGAAACCGCCACGCCGACGCTCGCGCCGACCTCGAACGTCTGCCCTTCGATGTCGAACGGCTCGAGGAACGCGTTGTAGACCGCGAGCGCGACCTTCATCGCGTCGCGAACGTCGACGAGGTTCGGCAGGAGAATCGCGAACTCGTCGCCTCCGAGCCTCGACACCGTGTCGACCGGGCGGAGCGCCGAGGCCACGCGGCCGGCGACCTGCCGGAGCACGGCGTCTCCGAAGTGGTGGCCGAGCGTGTCGTTGACCTCGCGGAAGTCGTCGAGATCGAACACGAGCAGGCCGACGCACATCCGGTCGGACGCCGCGGCGAGCATCGCCTGCTGCAGGCGGTCCTCGAGAAGCGCCCGGTTAGGCAGGTCGGTGAGCACGTCGTGCAGCACCTGGTGCTCCAGCGCTGCCACCTGTGCCTTCTTCTCGCTGACGTCGCGGAGATAGGCGATCCAGTAGATCAGCGCGCCGCTCGAATCGTGGGCCGGGACGACCGTCAGGTCGAGAATGTAGCGCGATCCGTTCGCGCGCGTCGCGAGGGCCTCGCCCTCGAATCCCCGCCGCTGGCAAAGCGGATGCACGAGCGCGTCGACCATCGCCTTGTCCGACTCGGGGCTGCCGAACAGCATCGGCGACTCACCGAGGATCGTCTCGCGTGTGCGCCCCGTCATCCGGCAGTAGCCCTCGTTGGCAAAGGCGACCCTTGGCGAGCCGTCGTCGCCGGGCGTCATCACGACGATCCCTTCGGGAGCGTACTGGACGGCCGACTCGAGGAACTGGACCTGCTCGACGGCAAAACCCGAGGCGATCAGCTTCTCCGTGTATTCCTTGTCGACCGCGGGGAGGCGATGAATCTCGGGAGGCGGAGCAGCCTCGATGAAACGGGAGATCTGCGTTCGGATCGTCAGATCGCCGAAGGTTTCGTCAAAGTCTTTGGTCATCGCGCGGACTCGGGTTCTGCGATTCTACAGCCCGACGGAGCGCACGGCGATCAATCATTCGATATCTCCCTGCCGAGGCGCGCGGCGCTCTTGCGGGCAGGGTTGCCATGCCGCGAGCCCGCAGTCCCGCGTTCCGGCCCACCCGCCCCGACTCTCCGCCGCACCGCGCGCGGGTGCGATGTCACGAATGCGATGCAGAGAACTAAAAACGTGGCCCGGGCATGAAGATCGACCCGGGTTCGTGCTACAACCTTCCTCCCATGCGTGAGCCATTGAACGAATACGAATCGCGTCTCGCGGAGAGAACGGCGGAGGGCGACCGGCTCCGCGCGCAGGACCGGGCGATCTCCAACATGCGGCTCGCGGTATTCGCGATCTTCGTCGCGGCCGGATGGATCGCGTGGGTCAACAGGTCTGCCGCCGCGTGGATCCCTTTCGCCCCGCTGGCCATCTTCGTGATCCTCGTGGTGATCCATCAGAAGCTTCGCGATTCGATCGCGTCGAACGCGCGCCTCGTGGCGCTCTACGGCTGGGGCGTTACGCGGATGACCGATGCCTGGGCCGGCAAGGGGAACGCCGGCGCGCGCTTCGCGAACCCGGCGCATCCGTACGCCGACGATCTCGACCTGTTCGGCACGGCATCGCTTTTCGAGCGCATCTGTGTGACGAGAACTCCCGGCGGCGAGGCTCGTCTCGCCGCGTGGCTGATGGCGCCCGCGGAAGCCACCGAGGCTCGCGCGCGCCAGCTCGCGGTGGCGGAACTGGCGGACGATCTCGAGCTGCGCGAGCAGGTCACGCTCGCCGGCGACGAGCTGCAGTCGTCGGTCGACGCGGAGCAGCTCTCGCGTTGGGCCTCCGAGCCTAACGCTCCCTTTTCTCCCGCGATCCGATGGCTCGCGACTGCTCTCGGCGCTGCGGGAGTGCCGGCTCTCGCGCTCGCGCTCCCTTCCTTTTTCGTCTCGCTCGTCGGGCTTGGCGAGCCGGCGCTCGCGTCGTCGTTCGTCCGGAGCTGGCCGGCCCTGGCATGGGGGCATCTCCCGCTGCTCGCGCTGATGGTCGCGCAGGCGGCGTTCGCGTTCCCGTTGCGCGCGCGCGTTCTGGCCGCGCTCCAGGGCGTCGAGCGCGCCGGAACGGACCTTCGTGTTCTCTCGGAGCTTCTCGGCATCGTGGAATCGCGCACGTTCGTTGCCCCGCGGCTGTCGCAACTTCGCGGCGCGCTCATTTCGGGCGACGTCCCGGCCTCGGAGGCGATCTCGCGGCTCGAGCGTCTCGTCGAGCTGCTCGACTCGGTACGAAACGTCTTCTTCGTCGCCATCGCGCCCGTACTGCTCTGGCGGACGAACCTCGCGATTCGAGTCGTCGCGTGGAGGGAGCGGCACGGAGCCGATGTCGCCCGCTGGATCGACTCCGCGGCCGACCTCGAGGCGCTCCTCTCCCTCGCGGCGTGGGCGTTCGAGAAACCCGGCCACGCGTATCCCGAGATCGTCGAGGGCCCGCCGCGCGTGGAGGCCACGGCGCTCGGCCATCCGCTCATTCCCGCGGACCGCCGGATCGACAACGACGTCGCGATCGGATCGCCCACCCGCCTGCTCATCGTCAGCGGCTCGAACATGTCGGGCAAGAGCACGATGATGCGGGCGATCGGCGTGAACTCCGTGCTCGCTCTCGCAGGGGCCCCCGTTTGCGCCGCCGGGATGCGCCTTACGGCGGTCCGCATCGGCGCATCGATCCGCATCAACGACTCGCTCGCGGCGGGACAGTCGAAGTTCTACGCCGAGATTCTCCGGCTCCGGCAGATCGTCGACATGACGGGAGAAGGCCCTGGGGTCCTCTTCCTGCTGGACGAAATCCTCCACGGCACGAACTCGCACGACCGGCTGATCGGCGCGGAGGCCGTGATCCGCACGCTCGTGTCGAGATCGGCGATCGGCCTCGTGTCGACCCACGATCTCGCGCTCGCGCGCATGGCAGACGACCTGGGCGAGCTCGCGCGCAACGTGCATTTCGAGGACCACATGGAAGGCGACCGAATGGTCTTCGACTACCGCATGCGCGACGGGATCGTCGCGAAGAGCAACGCGCTCGCGCTCATGCGTGCCGTGGGGCTGGACATCGAAGAAGCGAAACGGCCGGGTGCGGGCTAGGCCAGCGCAGCGATGACCAGGTTCCGCCCCGCCGAGGCGGCGTCGCGACGGTACGAGTGGAAGATCGAGCCGTCGCACCTCGTGCAGAGCCCCGAATCGTCGATGGCGTCGGAATCGAGGCCCGCCTCCATCAGGAAACGGCGGGTCAGCCCCGGCAGGTCGACGTGAGGCTTCGCGCCTCGCGTGCGGTCGACGAAGGAGTCGATCGGGCCGTACGAGCGTCGCAGCGCGTCGACCACTTCCTCACCAACCTCGAAGCAGCAGACGCGGATCGAGGGGCCGAAGAACGCGCGAGTGCTCGACGGCTCGAACGCCCCGGCTCCGCGGAGGCGATCGACGGCCGCGGGAACGATTCTCGCCGCCGCGCCGCGCCAGCCCGAGTGAATGCCGGCGACGACTCCCGCATCCGCGTCGACGATCGTCACGGGAAGGCAGTCGGCGGCCTTCACCCCGAGAGCGAC
>JAMPYE010000406.1 GCA_023700825.1 Thermoanaerobaculia bacterium
GGCTCGTCGACTTTGGCGGGGCACGCGATCGCATGATGCAGGACCATCTTCCGGAGGGTGGCGGGATGACCATCGTCGGAAGCTACGGCTACATGCCTCACGAACAATTCGAAGGACGCGCCCTGCCGCAATCGGACATCTACTCGCTCGGAGCGACGCTCCTGTTCCTTCTGACGCACAAGCGTCCCGCCGAGTTTGAGCGGGATGGCATGCGTCTGAAGATCCGAGGCGAGACCGGCGCGTCGAAAGGGCTGCTCCGCGTGCTGGAGCGGGCGCTGGCGCCCGACTGGAACGATCGCCATCCCTCTGCGGCAGTGTTGAAGCTGGAACTGGACGCGCTGAGAGGCGGCGTCGGGCTCCGCGGGAAGCCGTACTTCGTGGCGGCAGCCGCGACGGTGCTGCTCTGCATCGCGGGACTGGTGATACTCCCGCGCCGAAGCGAGCCGCCGGGCGCACGGGCGGTCGCGGAACGTGCGGTGCCGGCAGCGGGGCTCGAGCGTGAGTTGCCCCGGCAGCTCTCTCCTGCACCGGGAGTCGAAGCGCCCTCGCAAGCTACGGTAACGCTGGTCGGCGAGCACGTCGTCGAAGGCAGGCTCCTGTTCGACGGCCGTCCGATTGGCGAGTTCACCCGGGAGCAGCCGCACTTCTGGCTTCGCAACGAGGACAAGGGGACGGTTCAGAGTGCAGGAGTGAAGTACCAGGACGGATCGATCAGGATCTATGCCCTCGAGCCGGGGCGCTACGGGCTCTCTGTACGGATCGACGCGTTGAGGGACAAGCCGATGACGTGGCCCGGTGATTTCGACTCGTTCACGACGTTCAGCGTGGCTGCGGAGGAGAAGACGGTGCAGGACGTGGACCTGTACCGGATCATGCAGCTCCGCCATCCCGTCGACAACAGCGAATTCGTAGCCAGCGACACAGGCTGCGATGCAATGCGGGAGCACGATGGAGAGCCGCTCAAATTCGCGTGGGACTCCCTCGGCGAGGGAGTCGAGTATGAATACCGGATCTCGCGGGTCGCGTGCCCGTATGCGAACGCGTCGATCGTGCTCGAGGGAAAGACGGTGCGGACGGAGTTGATCGCGTCGCTCGCTCCGACCGGCGAGCGCGAGTTCTACATGTTCGACCTCGACGCGTTCAAGGGCGGGCGGCGTGTGGGAAAACTCCAGGTGCGGGGAAACAGTTTCTTGGGATGGGACTACAGATTCCGCGTGCCGCGCGGTCGAGCGGCGAGTTCGAAGAGAGGTGACCCATGAGTCTGGCACAGATCATCGGGAGCGCCGGCCTCGAAGGCGAGTGGGAACTCGGTGACGAGGGCGAAGCGTTCACGGCGACGACTTCGCTCCCGGGCGGGCGCGTGCAGCGAGTGAGCCTTCGGCTCGCGCGAGCCGACGATGGGAAATGGGTTCGCGTGTTCAGCCGCATCGGACGGGTGGAGACAATGAGCCCACAGTCGATGCGTCGTGCGCTCGCGGTGAACTTCGAGATGCTCGGAGGGGCGATCGCACTGCACCGAGACGAGTTGGTCGTGATGCAGTCGCTGCTGGCGCAGGGGATGGCCGAAGGAGAGCTGCGAGCCGCGGTGGAATCGGTTGCGAGCCTCGCCGACCAGTACGAACGGAGCTTTTTCGGCAGCGACGAGCACTAGTCTCCGGGTCGTTCCAAGCGTTGACACGGTCCTTACGAGGCTCTATAGTGCGCCCACGTTTTGAGATAAGTTCTCAACTCGTGTGACACCAGTCACATCCAACGACGCCGAATCCAGTGAGAATGACTTCGCGATGGCTCGCTTTTTTTTGACCCGACTGATTGAGATACGTTCTCAAATGTACATCGCGATGGCGCTGGCTGCGCTGTCGACGATCGCCGTCGCGTCGCGCGCCGCTGAGCTCCCGATCGATTCGGCGCCCTCCCGCTCCCGGTACCTGATGGGAACCGTCTGCGAAGTGGCCGTCGACGGCGAGCTCGAGAAGGCTGAAGCTGCCTTCGCGGAGATCGCGCGCATCGAACAGCTCATCAGCACCTGGCGGGAATCGAGCGAGCTCTCGAGGGCGAACCAGTCTCGGTGCGCGATCGTCTCCAGGGAGCTCTTCACGTTGCTCGACGAGGCGATGCATCTTGCGCGGGCGACCGGCGGCGCGTTCAATCCTCTGGTCGGTCCCCTCGTCCAGCTCTGGAAGAGCCGGGGAGAGGGCGTCGTTCCCGCGGACGACGACATCGACCGCGTCCTCCCGCTGCTCGCGCTGGACGGGCCGCGATTCGATTCCGCATCGCGCCGGATCAACCTTCCGGCCGGAGTGTCGTTCGAGGAGGGCGGCTTCGGAAAGGGCTACGCGCTCGACCTCGCCGCTGCAGCGCTCGAATCTGCGGGAGCAGAGAGATTCGTGATCGACTTCGGCGGGCAGCTCATGATCCGCTCGAACGAACCGGTCGAGGCCGCGATCGCGAGCCCCGAACGCAGAGACGAGATCGCACTCCTCCTGTCGATCTCCTCAGGGTCGCTTTCGACGAGCTCCGGTTCGGAAAAGTCGTTCGCCGCCGGAGGCCGGACCTACTCCCACATTCTCGACCCACGTACCGGTCTCGCGCACCCGCCTCGAGGCTCGGTCAGCGTCGTATCGGGCAGCGCAATGCGGGCAGACGCGCTCTCAACCGCGCTCTATGTGATGGGTCCCGCCGACGGGCTTGCGTGGGCCAACGCGCACGACGTCGCGGCAGTCTTCATCGTCCCCGCGTCGACGGGATGGACCGTGATCCTCAGCAATCAGGCAACAACCAGCGGTCTCGCCGTTCGTGCGGTGCGGCCCGATTTCAACCTCAAGGAAGGTACTCGATGAAATCTACGATCATTGGAGCGCTGATCGCGCTCTTCGTTGGAATGTCTGCGATGGCGCAGACGAGCATCACCCCGGAAGAACTCGAGAAGCGCGTTCGCGAGCTCGAACAGAAGATCGCGGCGATGGCAGAGCAGAAGGACTCGCCCGAACTCGCCGAAGTGAAAGGGCAGATCGAAGTCCTCTCGCGCGAAATCGAGTCATTGAAACTGCAGCAGACGAAGGTCGCCGTCGCCGCGGACACCGCGCAGCACGGCTTGGGCGCGGCCGCATCGAAGGTCTATCGCGCCGAGCCGGGCCTGTCGTTCGGCGGCTATGGCGAGATGCTCTACGAGAATTACGACGAGAAAGCCGACGACGGTGCCGCCTCGGGGAAGACCGACCAGCTCGACTTCCTCCGCGCGATTCTCTACGCCGGCTACAAGTTCAGCGACAAGGTGGTCTTCAATTCGGAGATCGAGTTCGAGCACGGGACGACTGGCAACAGCGTCGGCGAGGTTTCCGTCGAGTTCGCCTATCTCGATTTTCTCGTGCGACCCGAATTCAACGTCCGCGCCGGTATGGTGCTTCTGCCGGTCGGATTCGTCAACGAGCTCCACGAACCGACGGCGTACCTCGGCGCGAGGCGCCCGCAGGTCGAGCAGCGCATCATCCCGACGACGTGGCGCGAGAACGGCGCCGGCGTCTTCGGTGACGCGGGCGACTTCACCTACCGCGCCTACATCGTCAACGGCTACGACTCCGCCAAGTTCACCGCGTCGGGCCTGCGTGACGGCCGGCAAAAGGGAGCGAGGGCGAAGGCAGAAGATTTCGCGATCGTCGGACGCCTCGACTGGCACCCGGTCGAAGGCTTCCTTCTCGGCGCCTCCGCTTACAGCGGAGACTCGGGCCAGGGACGCGCGGTCGCCGGCGAGGAGATCGGCGGAAACGTCACGACGACCGAGCTGCATGCAGAAGGGAAGTACCGCGGGCTCACGATGCGCGCGCTCTGGGCTTCCACTTCGGTCGACGACGTGGCGCTCATCAACCAGGCGAACGGCCTCACCGGCAACCGCTCGATCGGTGAGGAGCAGGACGGCTGGTATGCCGAAGTCGGCTACGACGTGACCTCGGTGTTCCCGCTCGGGCAGTCGTCCCTCATCCCGTACTACCGCTACGAGGAATTCAACACGCAGAAGGATGTTCCTGCAGGCTTCAGCGCAAACCCGGCGAACGACGTCGAGATCTCGACATTCGGAGTCGCCTGGAAGCCGATTCCCCAGGCGGTGATCAAGGTCGATTACCAGGACAACGACGACGGCGCGAACAAGGGGGTCAACCAGGTGAACGCCGCACTCGGCTACATTTTCTCTAAAGGAGCCGCGAGGCGGGCGCAGCCGCCCGCCTCGCGGCGCAACGACGACTTGCGAACGCTGATTCTGACTCTGGCTCTGCTGGCCACGGCGCTGCCGCTGGCGGCGAAGACCTACATGACGCAGCAGCAGGCGCTCGACACGGCCTTCGGGAAAGGGGTCGTGCTCGAGCGTCAGACGCTTTTCCTCTCCGCCGAGGAGTCGAAGGCCGCGAGAGGTGCCAGCGGCGTCGACTTCGAGGACGGGCTCATCGTCCGCTACGTCGGCCGTTCCGGCGCGACGGTGGTCGGGTACGTCTACTTCGACGCACACCGCGTTCGCACGCTCCCCGAGACGCTGATGATCGTCGTCCGTCCTGACGGCGCGATCGACCGCATCGAGATCCTGTCGTTCAGCGAGCCGGAGGACTACCTCCCCA
>JAMPYE010000407.1 GCA_023700825.1 Thermoanaerobaculia bacterium
CCTTCCACGGTCCGTCCGTAGTAGTAGTACTTTCCGTTGCGCGTCGGCACCGACATGTCGGTCTGCCTGATCCGGCCGAGCATCTCGGCGTAGAGCGTTTCGGTGAAGGGCTTGAGCCCCGCCGTCATCGCCTCGGTGTAGGCGTTCTCCGCCTCGAGGTACGTTTCGACCGCGGGCGTCCCCTTCTCACGCAGCCAGTAGTACGGGTCGCCGTACTGCTTGCCGTGCCACGTCTGGACGTGCTCCTTGCGCGGAGCCACAGGAGGATCGACTGCTGCCTGACCGGTGGAGAGCACGGGGAACAGAACAGCGACGGACGCGAAGACGATTCTCGAGAGCAGGGACGTCGACATTGGAAGCCTCCGACGCGCGTATAGCACGCGTGCCGTGAAGGCAGATGTGACGCATTCGCGATGGGAATGTGCGCCGATTCACTCCATCGCTCGACGCTGAATCTGCGAGCGTCAGTTCGCCCGCAGCCCGCCACCGAACGACACCCGCCCTCCTCCCGATCCGCGCGGCTCGTCGAGGATCTCGCGCAGGTTCGTCACTTCGAGGAAGTAATGCTGGTGCGCGAGGCAGTGGCCGGCGATGCCGATGAAGATCGCGGCCACGATCAGGAAGAAGGCGAAGGACGGGGCGGAACGATAGGCGGCCGAGAGAGTCGTCACCGGAGCGAGCAGATGCTCCTCGACGACGATCCAGCCGAACAGAAAGGACGGCAGAACGAGCAACCCGGCAAGGAGGCCGCCCGCCTGGATGCTGAACCACGGGCGAAGCGCCAGCAACAGCACCGAGAGAAACAGGCCGAGGGCGTAGTAACTGACGAGCACCTGCTCGACGAGTTGCGCAATCGACGCGGCGTCCACGACGCCGGTCGCTTCCCGAGCCCGCACGGCCAGCCGGAGGCTCGAGATCGCGAGGAAGCAGACCGTCATCAGCGTGCAGGCCAGCGCCACGCTCGCGAAGAGAGCCTGATAGACGTTCCGGACCGCGAGGAGCGACGCGATTCTCGTGAAGATTGCCGCTACCGGGAAGACGCAGGCCAGCATGGCGAGGAGAAACACGAGCGCGGCCGGGTTACCGCTCGACGCAAGCGTGTCGTTCCCGGTCGCCGTCGGCAGGAACGCGGCGAAGGCATAGACCAGCGCCAGAACGCCGATCAGTGCCGAGGCGCCGGCTCCCACCAGAAAAAGTCCACGAGGCATCGATGGCTCCTGACTTCAAGTATCCGCCAGAGGGGCGGGTTTTGCCAGAGTCAGGCGAAAGGCGAGAGGCGAGAGGCGATGAGCAGGCGGAGGAGGAGCCAAGCGCCGCTTCGCCCCAGGTTGCGATCGGTTGCTCAGGAACCGAAATGCCGAACGAAGAATGGAGAATGAAGAAAGGGAGAGGCTCGCCGAATCGACCTGACTCCCAATTTTTCATTCCGCATTCTTCATTCGACATTTCGAAGTCTCGTCGAGCCGCGAGGCAGGCTCATTCAAACACTCCCCGGCCTGCTCATCGCCTCTCGCCTCTCGCCTCTCGCCCTTGGCCCAAAAACGCGACGGGCGCGCCTTGCGGCGCGCCCGTCGGATGTTCGATCTGCAGTCTACTTACTTCTTGCCCATCGCGCGCTCGAAGGCGAGCGCCATCGCGCTCTTGCCCTCGGAAGCGTCGGCGGCCTTCTTCGTCTCGGCGACATACTCCATGTACTCGCCGTGCAGCGCCGACTCCTTGGCGCCTTCGTGGCTCAGGGAGATGCGCTTACGCTCGGGGTCGACGTTCATCACCTTGACGGAGATCTTCTCCCCCGCCTTGTGAAGCTTCGAAGGATCGCCACCGCCGAACTCGGAGGCAGGGATCAGACCGGTGAGGCCGGGCTCGAGCTGAACGAACGCACCCGGAGGGCCGATACGCTCGAGCGTCCCTTCGAAGACGCGTCCCGACTGGTACTTGGTGTGGATGTCCTGCCAGGGATCGTTCGTGGCGACCTCGCGGAGGGCGAGCGAAAGGCGCTTGCGCTCGCCGTCGACCTCGCGGACCCAGCCGGTGATCGCCGTGCCGATCGCCAGCGAGTCGTCTCCCAGCTTCACGCCGATCGGAAGCTGCGAGACATGCACCAGTCCATCGACGCCGGGCTCGACCTCGACGAAGAGGCCGAAGTCGGTTTTGCGGACGATCGTTCCGGTGAACGCCGAGCCCGCGGGATGCAGCTGCGTGATCTCCAGCCAGGGATCGGCCTCGAGGGCTTTCATCGAGAGCGAGATCTTCTTGCCGGTCTCGTCCATCTTGATGACCTTGACGGTCACTTCCTGGCCGGGGCTGACCACGTCCTTCGGGCTCTTGACGTGACGGCGGCTGAGCTCGGAGACGTGGAGCAGGCCTTCGATCCCGCCGAGGTCGACGAACGCGCCGAACGCCGCGAGGCGGGTGACGCGACCGGTGACGATTGCGCCCGCCGCGAGCGTCTTGAGCGCTTCGGCGGCTTTCGCCTGCTGCGCTTCCTTGAGGAGCGCCGTGCGCGAGACGACGACCTTGCGGCCGTCATCGGACATCTCGATCAGGCGGAAGTCGAACGTCTTGCCGACGAACTCGTCGGGATTCTCGACCTTTCCGAACTCGATCTGGGAGAGCGGGCAGAAAGCGCGGACGCCGCTGACGCTGACGTCGAAGCCGCCCTTGTTGCGGGCTCCGACCTTGCCGACGACGGGGATGCCGTTGTCACGCGCCTGCTTGAGGCTCTGGATGCTCGCGCGCTTCATGGCGAGCTTGTACGAGAGGCGGATCACCGGTGTGGTGCCCACCACCGTCGCCTCGATCGTGTCCCCGACCTCCTTCCCTTCGAGCTCGGATGCGCCCATCACGGCTTCCGTGGGCCCTCCGTAGGAAACGAATACATCGTCGCCGTTGATCGAAACGATCGTGCCCTTGAGAAGCTCACCCTCTTCCGGCTTGCGGAAGTTGAGGCTGCTCTCGAGAGCGTCGGCAAAGCTCTGGGTATCGGGGTGCTCGGCTGTCTGAGTCATTTGAAAATGCTACCTTTCGCGGATTGCGCTTCGGAATGTATGGACTGCGGTCAAGTGTCAAACCGGAGACTGACTATGCTCATTCCCGGCGAATATCAGCTGGTTTCCGGGCCACTTGCCGACGACAGCATCACCCAGCGCCGCACGGAGCGATGTGTCGGCAGTCACACGACCCGATCTTCCCGGAACGAGGGATCGAGACTGCCAGGGACGGCCGAGCCCGGTGGGCCCGCCTTTCCCTTCCGGGCTCGCAGTAATCTTCGATGATCCAGGCTCCCAGCCGACTCGCGAAACGTGACCTCGCGCTGCTGGCGGGCCCCTCTCCCTGCTACGATCTGCGCATGCAGCCGCTCGAAGTCGCCCGGGACCTGCTCGCTCACGCCGCCTGGGCCGATGCCGAGGTCTGGATCGCGGTCCGTGCGCTCCCGGAGGCGCTGACCGACGCGAAGATGAAAGAGAAGCTGCACCACATCCACCTCGTGCAGTACGCGTTCCCCGCAATCTGGGACCGGCGCGCGATCGATGTGGCGCCCCTCGAGAGCTTCGCCGACGCCGGCGCATTGATCGAATGGGCACGGAAAGGGCACGAAGCTCTCGCGGTGCGTGCAGCGTCGGTGACGGAAATCGAAGCGGCGACGCCCGCCTCGGTTCCGTGGAGCAAGTTGCTCGCCGAGCGGATCGGACGCGAGCCGGAGCAGGTGACGGTCGGCGAGACGATGATCCAGGTCGCGTTTCACAGCACCTACCATCGCGGTCAGGCCAACACGCGGCTCCGCGAGCTAGGAGGAAAGCCGCCGCTCGTCGACTACATCGCGTGGATCTGGCTCGGCCGGCCCGTACCGCGATGGGATATCCTCCGCGCTTGAAAGGGATGGCGAACCCGATGCTCGATGAACAAACGCTCTCCGAACTCCGCGCGCTGCTGACAGCGTCCAGCGTCGCGTCACTCGCGACTCTCCGCGACGGCGCACCCGCCATTTCGCTCACGCCGTGGGCCGCGGCCGCGGACGGAGCCTCGTTGCTCATCCACGTGAGCGGTCTCGCTCAACACACCAGGGAGATGCTCGCCGACTCGCGCGTCGCGGCGATGGTCGCGGAGCCCGAAACGAGCGGCACGCTCGCGCAGGCTCTACCCCGCGTCATCATCTCCGGCCTGGCCCGGCAGATCGACCGCTCGTCACCCGACTACGAGGCCGCGAAGAGCGCCTACCTCGCCCGCCACCCGCGTTCCGAGATGACTTTCGGCCTCGGCGACTTCTCGATCTTCGCGATCGAGCCGCACTCGGCGCGCTACATCGCAGGCTTCGGCCGCGCGTTCGACGTGGAGACGAGTGAACTGGCGCAGGCGCTGAAACACTGACACGGCCAGAGGCCAGAGCAAGCAACGAAGAACCGTTGTGGCGCAGACACTCCCGTTTGCGCGCGGCGCGAAGCGCCGCCCTGTCGTCCCCGCGCGCACAATGAGTCGCCTTCGGCGACGCGCAGGCAAGAGTGCCTGCGCCACATTTCCAGCCTGCTCTGGCCTTTGACCATTGGCCTCTGTCCTGCTTCGTCACCGCCTCCTGTGACACGGCCCATTTCGCCCGGCGCATGACC
>JAMPYE010000408.1 GCA_023700825.1 Thermoanaerobaculia bacterium
ATTCGCGGTAACGCACACACCAGACCTGTTGCGTTGCCGAAAACACTCCGTTTGCCGTGGCCGTTCGCCGGCCGCGGAATTATATTGGAGTGTATGGACGCTCGCTCCACGCCGTCGAAACCGATGCGGCTCGATGTCGTGGCCGTCCTGGCGGCACTTTATTGCGCAGCATTCGTACCCTTGTTGGGTTCCCTGACGTTGTGCTCGATGGCGGCATGTCACGGAGGAGCTCGTTCCGGCCAGTCGATCGAGAACGGCTGTCCCTGTCCGCAGTTGTGTGCAATCGACCAACCCCCGGGAGTTCGCGATCCTGCGTTGTCGGTACCGACGGTGCAGGGTTCGTCGCGCCTCGCTGCCGCTTCATCCGCTGTCGCGATCGACGCGCGGCTCAACCCTCGGAACGATCAAGCTAGCCGATGGAAGGCTGCCACCGATTCGGTCCTCGAGAGCCTGACACCTCTCTCACGCTGCAACACCCCACTGCTCGTTTAGAGCGGACCCCACCGACGCCGTGAGCTGGCCACGGCCCGCCCGCGGCACCCGCCCGCCGGAGCTCTAATCGGTATGAAAGGGGGACGCCATGTCTGCTGAGTATGAATTGTTCGAGCACGATCAAGTCGCGCAATTGTGCGCCGCGGTCAAACGCTACAGGGTGTGCTGGGTTGTCACTCCGATGAGGTGGCCGCACGATCCCGCGCGGCGACGCATTGGCTTCGAGCTCGACATCTGGGGTACCGATGTGCCCGTGGAGAGTCAGGAGGGTGCCCAGTATTCCGGTTGCCGCCAGATGCTCATCGATCTCCTGGATCTAGCCGAATGGATCATTCCGTCAGGCTGTCGGGAACATCGTGATGGCCGTGACGGATGCGACTTTCGGATTCGATTTTCTCCGAACAAGGAAAACCGACATGCCACGCTAGTGGAGGTCGATGTGATGTGCGGCAATGGACTCGCGGCCGCGAACTGCCAGTGTGAGGGATCGTGTCTCAGCGAGATGCAGCGAAGGCTCGTTCACCTGGGCGCGCGAGGAATCGGAAGTAACGCCGCCGCGAGACGGGTCACGCGGCCAGGATGATGCCACCTCCGTCGACCGGCTTCCCGGCGACGATCGACGGGCGCTCATCGAGCTTGCCGGGTATCGCCCTGCACAGTTTCATTCTTCGGAGGTGTCACCATGAAACACAATTCACTCATCGCGCTTTTCGCCGCGATCACGCTGTTTTTCACCGGTCAGCTCTCCGCCCTCGATGAAGATCGCGGAGCTGGCGGTGCCGGAATCGTTCGCATGTGGAAGGCGGGCGTCAGCGCCGACACCATACTGCTTTTCATCCGGCAGGAGGGGGCGGTGTTTTCCGCCGACGATGTCGCCGTAATCGCGGAAGCGGGCCTGCCCGATCGCTTCATTCGCGACTTGGTCAAGGCGGCCAACTCATCGCGCGACTCGGGCGATGCTCGCTCGTCTCCGGTGTATTACCCGCCTCCTCGTTACTATCCGTATGGCTATCCATGGTATCCGCGCGGGTTCTACGGCGGGTCCTATCCTGGCTTCCATCCTGGCGGATACTACGGCGGCCATTATTACGGGCATCGCTACCGGCCCAACATCCAGCCTCATGGCTCAACCGGCCACCACGGCGGCCGAGCTCACAGCGGAGTGTGGGGCTCTGGCGGTCACTCCGCCGCAGGTCATAGTGGCGGCGGCCATCACGGGAGTAGTCACGCTGGCGGTGGCCATCACGGGCACTGAATCTCCGTGGGCAAGAATGCCACGATGCGACTGCTACTGATCATCGTCTCGGGCGGGCAACACTTCCGGGATAGCGCGTAACATACCGCTCCTCGTTGGCACTTTCGGCCAGCCACGGTCTGGACCTTCGTGCCAATGACCGACTCCGACGACGACGGTTCTGCCGACCACCAGGTGCTCGCGAGTGAGCACCGTGCGAAGATGTTGATCGACTCTTCCTACACGTTCGAGATCGCGGACGGGACGGAACTCGTCCGCTCTGGCCGAGCGACTCGAGTCGAGACTTGACAGGATCACATCGAGCCCTACGCATGGCGTGGTGTGCCACCTGACGCGACGCCCCTCCGGGATGGCTGCCTCGATCCCGCTGCCGACTCACGGAATCGGAATTGGCCTGACAAACGTCTGATCGGTCGACACGTTATCGACGAATGACGCCCATGCGTAGATCGCTCCTCCTGCCGCTGGCACGATTCTCAAGTATCCATCAGTGATGTCTGTCCCGCTGATCTCCCTGATGACCTGCGGGATGAAAATCGACTGTCCTGCCGCGGGTGTATAGACCTTTGCCCCGGCGCTGATACCGTCCGGCCTCCACACGGAAACGGTGACGCTCACTGGCGACGCCGTGGTGTTGACGAGTCCCGCATTCGTCCGGTAGCGGCTGTTCTGTGAGAGCCCCTGAATGATCGCGCCGCCGGCGCCGATGAGCTCCTGGGCCGTGAAGGCCGGGATGAACTGTCCGAGCGTTCCCGCGACGCCCTGATCGGAGTAGGTTCTCGCCCATGCGACGACGGGCGTCGCGCTGCTCGTCGTGAGAGCGAGGCTCGCCGCTCCCTGGAAGTTGAAGAGCTCCGCGACGGCATCGTTGTAGAACTTCGTCGTCGAGGAAGGCAGGGCAACCGTCGCGCTCGCCGACGGCGACACGGCGCCGCGCGGCGTCAGCGCGATCGTCACTACGGCGTCGGCCGTGTTGCGATTCGTCAGCGAAAGGTTCGACTTGAAGAGCGTGTTGTTCGCTCCGACGAGCGACCCGACTCCGTCGATCCACTGCGCCGAGCGCGGCGACAGTGTGCCCGGAATGAAGATCGGGTCGGAGGTCTTGTTGTCGAGCTTCGACGCGTAGGTGAAGAAGTTCCCGGTGCCCGTGACGCGGACGCCGAAGAGCGGCATGGCTCCCGCTCCCGCCACGGTGTTGACGCCGTTGACCTGAACTGCGCTCCGCGCCGGAACTGGAACCGGAACGGGATTCCCGCGCGCGACCCCAACCTCGTCGCGCACCGTGATCGTCGCGTCGATCGAAGCCTCGGTGAGGTTGAGCACGCCGACGTTGGAGCGGTTCGCGGCGTCGCCTCCGAGCCCCTCGATCCGAGTCTCTCCACTCGACGACGAGGTCAGCGAGACCGCGGGGATGTACTGACCGAAGGTCCCCTTCGCGCCGGCATCGTTGAACGTCCGCGACGTCACGATCGGCGTCGCCTTGCCCGAGGCGACCTCGACGACGATCGCCCCCGCGGTGTTCGTCGAGGCGCCGAACGCGTCACTGAGAACGTCCGCGAAGGCGACGGAGCGATTCGAGGGAATCGTGACGAGCACCGTCTCCTCCGCGCCGCCGATCGCGCTGGTCGGAACGTATCGTAGCCTAACGATCGATTCCGTGGCGCCCGGGTTCGTCAGCCACATCGACGTGCGGAAAAAGGACGACCCCGCGCCCTGCGCCCGCGCCTGCCCCGGCAGGATGAGCTGCGCCGAATAGGTCGCGGAGGGATTTCCGATCGTGATCTCTCGCGTCGACTGACTGCTGCCCGCGGCATTCGTCACGGTGAGCCTGACGACGCGCAGTCCCGCCGTCGTGTAGACATGAGTCGGGTTCCGCTCGGATGATGTACTTCCGTCTCCGAAGTCCCACGCCCAACTCGCGGGCTCGTTCGCCGAGCTGTCGTTGAACGTCACCGGAGTGTTCGCGTCCGCGGCGCGCGGCGTGTAGGCGAATGAGGCGACAGGGACCACGGCGACCGGGACGCACGCCGAAGGAAGACGCACGTTCGTGATCGAGATGCTGTCGAGGAAGAATCCGTCGAACGCGGCGCCGGGATCGGTCGTCAGCCTCCAGCGGATCTTCACGGACCGTCCGGCCAGCGCGGCCAGCGAAGAGGTGTAGCTCGTCCACGGCGTCAGGGCATCGTTCTGCGTGGGTCCGGTGAACGCGCCGTGGGTGGCGGCATAGCCGCACGCATTGACAGGAGGATTCAGCGTCTGGGCGAGCGTGTTGGGATAGCCGGCCGACGGCGGGAGGTCGCTCCAGGTGCTTCCTCCGTCCGTCGAGACCTCGACGACGACTCCGTCCCACTGGAACTCGAGGTCGAACCGTGCGAAGTAGGTAAGCTGCGCGCCCGCATCGAGCGTCAACGCCGGCGTCATGACCGAAGCGCAGGTATCGCCTGGGTAGACGCCGTTGTCGGTCGCGCTGTGATAGGAGCGCAGGCCCGCCTGCGCGTTCGTCGAAGTGAGTTGCCACGGGGCCTCGACGGAGAGGTACGCATTCGTGTCTCCGCCATCGTCGGTCCACGTGCCGGTGGCTCCAGGAGAACCGAATGCTGTCGCGAAGAGGTAGGAGAGGTTCTTTTCCTCGTTCCCGCCGTTCGGTCCTGCGGCCCCGGTCACGCTGTCTTCGGCGCGGACGACGTAGTAGTACGTGACGCCCGAGGAGACCTTGATGTCGCTGTAGGAGTTCGTTCCCGTGACCGTGGCGTAGGGGTTTGCGAGCACACTGGCGAAATCAGGGCTCGTGGAGCGGTAGACGTTGTAACGCACCGTGGAGCCGAGCGCGCAGTTCGCCGTTGCCGCGGAC
>JAMPYE010000409.1 GCA_023700825.1 Thermoanaerobaculia bacterium
GCGCGCGACCTCGTCGACGTTCGCGTCGATCTCGCCCATCTGCGCCCCGCCGTCACGCCTGACGCGCTCGAGCACGCTCTCCGGGTCCTTCAGCAGGTTTCCCGTGAGACTCGCGACGACGCTCTCGTCGCGACCGCTCACTCCGTCGGCGCGGAGCCGCCGGGCTCCGGCGAGGCTGCACGCCGACGCCGGCTCGCAGCCGATACCCGCGCCGTCGATCATCGCCTTCGCCTCGAGAATCGCCTCGTCGGTCACCTCGGTGACGACGCCGCGCGTCCGGTCGATCACCGCGCGCGCCTTGTCCCAGCTGACCGGGTCTCCGATGCGGATCGCCGACGCGACCGTCTCGGCCTGCATCCGGAAGCGCTCGCGGAAACCACCTGAGAATCCGCGATAAAACGGATTCGCGCCGTTCGCCTGCACCGAAGCGATGCGCGGCAGCCTGTCGATCCAGCCACCCTCGAGCGCCTCGATCATCGCCTTGCCGATCGCGCTCGTGTTGCCGAGGTTTCCGGCGGGGAGCACGATCCAGTCGGGTGCGCGCCAATCGAGGTCCTGCAGGATCTCCCATCCGATCGTCTTCTGCCCTTCGATGCGGAACGGGTTGATGGAGTTCAGGAGGTAGATGCCGAGCTTCGTCGAGGCTTCGTCGACGAGGCGCATCGCGTCGTCGAAATCGCCGCGCACCGCGAGCACTGTCGCGCCGTAGGCGAGCGTCTGCGCGAGCTTGCCCATCGCGATCTTCCCGGCCGGTACGAATACGATCGCCCTCAGCCCCGCCCGCGACGCGTATGCGGCGAGGGACGCGCTCGTGTTCCCTGTCGACGCGCAAGCCACCGCGCGCGCTCCCGTGCGAACCGCCTGCGTGGTCGCGACCGTCATCCCGCGGTCCTTGAACGAGCCGGTCGGGTTCTCTCCCTCGTGCTTGAAGCGGATCGAGTCGATCCCCGCGTACTCCGCGAGCCTCGCACTCTCGTAGAGCCGAGTCGAGCCCTCGGGGTGGGTGACGATCTCACTCTCGTCGCACGAGAGCACAGCCTCGCGGAATCGCCATACCCCACTGCGGTCGATCGCCCGGCGGCTCGTGAGCCTGGAATCGAAGTGTGCGGGTGAGAGCAGCCCCCCCCATCCCGCCTCGCGCTCGACCGCGAGAAGCCCGCCGCACTGGCAGCGGTAGCGGACCTCGAGAATGTCGAAGCGCCGCTCGCAGGCGACGCACTGCAGCCATTCTGCAAATTGCGTCATATCGCCCTCGCTCCCGTGAGCCCCGCCTGCGCGACGTGCGCCGACGAGCCGAGCGGCGCGAACGCGAGCTGCATCGCGCCGGCTGCGGCCCGCGCCACGCCTTCGCTTCGCGCCACCGCGAAAAGCGTCGGCCCCGCGCCGCTGATCGTGCAGGCGAACGCCCCTTCGTGGAGCGCAGCCTTCCGGGCCGCTGCAAAGCCGGGGATCATCGCGCTTCGCCGCGGCTCGGCGAAGCGGTCGACGAGCGCGCGTCGCATCAACTCGCCGTCGCCCGTGGCGAATGCGTGTGCCGTCGCCGTCGTCGATGCCATCTGCGCGACGAAAGTCGCGCGATCGACCATGTCGGGCAGCACCTTGCGCGCCGCCTTCGTCTCCACGGAGATGAACGGCGTCACGAGTGCGAGCCACCAACCCTCGGCGAGCGGCAGCCTGACCATGTCGGGTGGGTCGTTCGTCACGACGCAGACGAGCCCTCCGAAGAGTGAGGGGCCGATGTTGTCGAGATGACGTCCGGCGACCGCGGCCTCGCCGTCGAGCGCGGCCTCGAGCACCGAACGCGTGTCACGCTCAAAGCCGAGGAGCATGGCGGCCGCCAGCGCGCCACCGACGCTGCTCGCCGCGCTCCCACCCATGCCTCCCGCGAGCGGAAGCTGCTTTTCGATCGTCACGCGCAGCACCGCGTTCTCACCCTTCGCCCGCAGGAGGCTCCGCGCGGCGATCGACGCGGTGTTCTTCGACGGTTCGGTCGGTATCCGCTCCGCATGCACTCCCCGCATCTCGACGCGATCCTCGCCGCCGGCCGCATCGAGCTCCACGGTCACGATGTCTCCGATGCCGTCGATCGCGAGGCCGAGCACGTCGAAGCCGGGCCCGACGTTTCCGATGCTCCCGGGAACGAAGACCGAGACGCGGTTCACTTCGATACCCCCGCGGGAGCGAAGCGCGAGCGGCGTTCCTCGTGCGTCGCGATCGCGACGATGTCGTTGAGCACGCCCGCCGCGGTGACTTCCGCGCCCGCGCCCGGCCCGATGACGACCAGGGGATTCGTGTCGTAGCGTTTCGTCCGGATGACGATCTGATTGTCGGTGCCGCGCAGGCGTCCCATCGGCGAGGCCTGGCTGACCTCTTCGATCCCAACCTTCACTCTCCCATCGCCGATCCTCGCGGCGTAGCGAAGCACGCACCCGCGGCTCCTCGCCGAGGCGATGCGCGCGGCAATCTCGCCATCGACTGCCTTCAGCTTCTCGAGGAACCGTCGCGCGTCGGCGTCGTCGGCCGACTCCGGGTAGAACCTCTCGACGGCGATGTCGCCGAGGTCGAGGCGCATGCCGAGAGTTCGCGCGAGGATCAGCGCCTTGCGCGCGACGTCCATTCCCGAGAGATCGTCGCGCGGGTCCGGCTCGGTGTAGCCTAACTCCCACGCCTGCTTCACCGCCTCGGAGTACGCCATGCCGTCTTCGAGCTTCGTCATCAGGAATCCGAGAGTCCCGGAAAGACACCCGTCGACCGTGAGCACCGCGTCGCCTGCGTCCTGCAGCTTGGCGAAGGTGTCGAGGATCGGCAGGCCGGCGCCGACGGTGGCCTCGTAGCGCAGCTGGAGATCGTTCTCTCGCGCGGTGCCGACGATCTCGTCGAACTCCGCCTGCCCCACCGCCATCGGCTTCTTGTTCGCGAGGACGACGTGTGCATGGTTCTTCAGCGCGTCGAGTACGAGCGGCGCACTCTCCTCCGCCGTCGCGTCGACGAAGACGGGCCGGCGCAGCGGCAGGGCCCAAAGCCCCGCGCGCACGAAGTCGCGAAGCTCGTCCCCCGTGCGACGGACACCGTTGGCCACGAGCGCTCCGCCCTTCTCCTTTCGGGCGAGCGCCTCCTCGAGGCCGACCGCCGCGATTCCATGCTCGCTGGCGACGACCCCTGAGCGGTCGGCGAGCGCGACCACGCGCAACGTCGCGCCACGCTCGTTCGCGAGAAACGTCTGCTGGCTCGCGATCTGCCGCACGAGTTCGCGGCCGACGCGCCCTACGCCGAAAAGCGCGACCGACGCCTCGCGCTCCGGAGCCGAAGCGAGCGGGCGCAGCTTCGTGAGCTGGAACTCGCGATGAAGCGACGCGAGAGCCGCGGGCAGGTCTCGCTCTCCGATCACGATCGTCACGTTGAGCTCCGACGATCCCTGCGCGATCGCGACGATGTTGACCGACTCGCGGCCGAACGCGGAGAAGACCCGCGCGGCAATGCCGGGCGTGCCGCGCATGCCGAGCCCGACGACCGCCACGAGCGCGAGCTCCTTCATCGCGCGCACGTCGTCGACGAGCCGGCGCTCGAGCTCCGGCGCGAACGTCTCGCGCAGCACCGCCACACAGTCGTCCGCCTCGGTCTGCGGCACCACGAAACAGATGCTCGACTCGCTCGACGCCTGGCTGATCATCGAGACCGAGTGCCCCGCTCCCGACAGTGCGCTGAAGGTACGCCCCGCGATGCCGGGGACGCCGATCATCCCGTTGCCTTCGATGCTGATCAGCGCCTGACCGGAGACCGCGGAAAGCGCCTTCACCGGATACGCGCCCGGCTCGACGTCTCCAGCGATTCGCGTCCCCTCGAATTCGGGATCGAACGTGTTCCGGATCCGCAGCGGTATACCGCGCTCGATCAGCGGGATCATCGTTCGCGGATGAAGCACTTTCGCGCCGTAGTAGGCGAGCTCCGCGGCTTCCCGGTAGTGCAGCTCGGGAATCACCCGCGCCTCCGCGACCGCGCGCGGGTCGGCGGTCATCAGCCCGTGCACTTCCTTCCAGAGGGTCAGCTCGGCCGCTCGCAGGCTTCGCGCGACGATCGCCGCGGAGAAATCGGAGCCGCCGCGGCCGAGCGTGACGACCTCGCCCGAAGGGCCCTGCGCGATGAAGCCCGGGAGCGCGACGACGTCGCCGCGCTCGATCAGCGGCCGGACGAGCTCGTTGGCGAGAAGTTCGGAGCGCGCGAAGTCGGGCCACTCGCCCCGCTTCTCGGTCACGATGACGTCGGCGGCGTCGACGTACGACACGGCGACGCCTCGGCCACGCAGCGTCGCGGCGAAAATCATCGCCATCGCGCGCTCGCCGCGCGCGACGATCGCGTCCTCGACCCGGAGCGAGAGCTCGCGGAGGATTCCGATGCTCTCGCACATCGCGAAGAGCTCGTGCGAGAAGTGCTCGATCGAATTGCGGAGGCTCGCGCTTTCCTTCGCGTCGGCGACGAGCTCGTCGACGAGCCGAAGGTGCCGGGCCCGGAATTCCTTCGCGGCCGTCTCGAAGCCTCCCCGATCGCGCGCGAGCGCGGAGCGCGCCGCGGAAAGAAGCAGGTCCGTCGTTCCCGAC
>JAMPYE010000410.1 GCA_023700825.1 Thermoanaerobaculia bacterium
GACGAGTGACAGCCGAGCCTTCCGCGGCGGCTCGATCGACTCAGCGCGCCGGCAGCGTCGCGGGTCGTCCACGGAGCATGAAGGTCAGAAGGAAGCCGGCGACGAATCCGCCGATGTGCGCCATGTACGCAACGCCGCCACTCTCTGCCGTGGCGGCGATGGAGCCGATGCTGCTGAAGAACTGAAGGACGATCCAGAAGCCGATGACGACGACCGCGGGCATTTGGATCACCTGATTTCCCTGCAACACCTTTACGCGTCCCTGCGGGAAGAGCAGGATGTACGCGCCGAGGACGCCTGCGATCGCTCCCGATGCTCCCAGGTTAGGCACGGTCGATCCGATGCTGAACGCCAGCTGCGCAAAGGTGGCTGCGAGTCCGGAGATCAGGTAGAAGATCGTGAACTTGACGTGCCCGAAGCGGTCCTCCACGTTGTCGCCGAAGATCCAGAGGTAGAGCAGGTTGCCGCCGAGGTGAAGCCACCCGGCGTGCATGAACATGGAAGTGAACAGCGAAAGGAGATCGGCGGTTGGGTTGGCGAGGAAGCGAGCGGGAACGAACGCCCACTTCAAGATGAACGCGTCACCACCGCTGAGCTCCACGAAGAAGAAGAGAACATTCAGCGCGATCAGGACATAGGTGACCAGCGGAACGATCCGCTGACCGGAATCATCATCGCCAATCGGAAACATGCGTCCATCTCCTGCGGTGCAAGCGTCCGGTAGATTCTACTGCTGCCACCTCGACGAGTACCTGGTTGTCACGGTCCGCCCAGGACACTCCCGGGGAGCCCGGTCGGGTCCAACCGCAGCCAGTTCAAGCTCGACGGAGCAGCCTCAGCAGAAAGATGAAGACGATCGCGCCGACGGTCGCGACGACGATGCTGCCGAGCAGCCCGCCGGCCGAGACTCCGAGAGCTCCGAAGATGAACCCGCCGACGAGCGCGCCGATGATGCCGACGATGATGTCCCCGAGAATGCCGAAGCCGGATCCCTTCACGAGAGTCCCGGCCAGCCAGCCCGCGATCAAACCGATGAGAAGGAACCAGATGATGTTCATGGTGTCACTCCAACTCTGCAACGCCTGCAACGCGCGTGCCTTCGAATCTGCATTCCAAATTCACGTCAAGCGTCTGCGCATCGAGTGAGAATCCATGGAGATTTCGCAGCGATCGAGCGATCCGTCGGGCGGGACCCGTGCGTCAACCTGCGAATGGAATCGGCAAGAATCTCCGTTCGAGTTCTCCGATGGGATCAGTTGGAGAACGGGCGAAGCGCGGAAGGTAACTGCATTCGGGTCATGATGATTCGATCCGAACGAGCGAATCCCGCAGAGCTGCCTTTCTTCATTCTCGACCAGGCAACCGACATTCTCCGTCTCGCTGTTCGCGTGGCGAGTCGCGAACGGCGGAAGGAGATTGTCGAACGCAGAATGAGGAATGAAGAAGCGAACCGCGCGCGCTGCAGGCTGCGTGAGTACCTCAGCCCCGCAACGCTTCCACCGGCTCCATGCGTGACGCGACCAGGCTCGGATACAGGCCGGCCATCAGGCCGATCGAGATCGCGAAGCTTCCCGCCAGGATGATGCCGGGGACCGAGACGAGGAGGCCGCCCGGGAAGTTGCTGCCGATCGCGAGGACGAGCAGCACGCCGAGGCCTCCGCCGATCGCCGCGCCCATCGTCGAGAGCGTGATCGACTCGATAAGGAACTGGACGAAGATCTCGCCGTCGCTCGCGCCCATCGACTTGCGCAGGCCGATCTCGTAGAGACGCTCGCCGATCGAGATCTTGAGCACGGAGAAGATGCCGACGCCGCCGATCACCAGCGACACGCCCGCGATCGAGAAGAAGACGATCATCCAATTGCGCAGGAGGACGTCGATCTTCTCGCGCTCTTCGAGGATTTCCTTGCCGACGTTGGTGACCTTGACGTCGCGGATGCCGTTGTGCGCCCGCGTCATGATGCTCTTCGTCTCGTCCTCGGCTTCGACCGCCCGCTCGAACTGCGCGGCCTTCACGACCATGTACGAGACCGAGTTGCGCCCGTAGATCGTCTCGTACGTCGAGAGCGGGACGTAGATGCCGCGCGTCTCGCGCAGCATGTCGTCGTCGTTGACGAAGTTCATGTCGAACTGGTGGACGACGCCGATGACTTCGAGCCTCCGCCCCGAGAGGGTGATCTGCTCGCCGACCGCGTCCTTCTTGCCGAAGAGCTTCTCCTTCAGTTCCCAGCCGAGAACGCAGACCGGGCGCACACCCTGCTGGTCGCGCTCGGAGACGAAGCGCCCCATCGACGTGGAACGGTTGCGCACGTACTCGTACTCGGGGGTGACTCCGAACACCGATGCCTTGCGCATCAGGCCGTTCGCGGCGACGATTCCCTCGCCCTCGGCCACGGGAGCGTGGGCGCTGGTCTCGACGGCATTCTTGAACGCCGCGCGGTCCTCTTCGCGCAGGCCCTGGGAGAAGTGGGCCTTCGACTGCTGCAGCCGGTCGACGGGGCGTTTGCCGGAAACGTAGAGCACACCGTCGTAACCGAGGTCGTTGATCCCTTTCTCGACGCCGGCGCGGATGCCGCCGAGGAGCGAGAGCACCACGACGAGCGAGACGGTGCCGAGGATGACGCCCGAGAGGGTCAGCATCGAGCGCAGCTTGTGCGCCCGGATCTCCTCGAGGCTGGTGCGGACAGACTCTTTGATCTGCATGGCTGGTTCGTCCTTCGTCTCAGTCGACGCGAAGCGCTTCGATCGGGTTGAGGCGCGAGGCCTTGAGCGCCGGGTAGACGCCGAAGATGATTCCCGTGCCGGCCGCGAAGATGAGCGCCTTGAGAATGACCTCGGGGGTGATGATCGCGGGCTGGTTCGTCAGCATGCTGATGCCGCTGGTGAACGCGCGCCCCAGGAAGATTCCGATGATTCCTCCGAGCCCGGAGACGAGCACCGCCTCGGCCATGAACTGGCCGAACACGTGAAGCCCGCTCGCGCCGATCGCTTTGCGGATGCCGACCTCGCGGATGCGCTCGTTGAACGACGCCATCTGGATGTTCATCACGACGATGCCGCCGACGAAGAGCGAGATGATGCCGCACACCATGAAGGTGACGTCGTACATCTTCCCCTGCTCCTCGTTCTGCTTGAGGCGCTCGACCCGCGAGATGACTTCGTAGTCGGCGACGCCGTGCTCGCGCTTGAGAATCTTCTCGATCTCCTCGACGGCTTCCTTCGCGCGCTTCGTGTCTTTCATCCGCGCGTGCATGAAGGCGACACGGCCGGTCTTGAGCGATTCGCCGCGGCGCGTCATGAGCGTCGTGACGGGAACGAAGATCTGGCGGTTCATCCAGCGGAGCGCGTTGCGGCCGCTGTTGAACGTGAAGAACTTGTGCTCCATGACGCCGACCACGACGTAGCCGGTGCCGTTGATCGACACGGTCTTGCCGATCGGGTCGTCGCTGCCGAAGAGCTCGGCGGCTCGGTCGGTGCCGAAGACGACGACGCGCGTCGCCCCCTGGATGTCGCTGTCGGTGATGAAGCGTCCGCGCTCGACTTTGAAGTCGTTCATCGGGCTGAACGCCGGGACGACGCCGGAGATCTCGCGGCTCTTCTCGCGATCGCCGTAGCGGAGGATCGCCTGTTCGCTGATGACGGGGGAGACTAAGTCGATCTCCTTCGCCTGTTTCTGGATCGCCATCGCGTCGCCGAAGGTCAGGCCCTTCGACGCGGCGGCGCGCGCCGAGTCGGTCACTTTGCCCGACTGCTTGTTCCAGACGAAGATCTTCGCGATGCCGCCGCTCTCCTTGTAGAAGCGCTGCGACTGCTCGCGCCCGGCTGCGGCGAGCGCGAACGTCGCCACGATCGACGCGACCCCGAGGACCACGCCGATGAGCTGCAGCATCGTGCGACCCATGTGGGTGCGGATGTCGGCGATGCCGTCGAGGATCGATTCGAAGAGGATCATGCCACCTGCTCCCCGGGCAGCGCGTCGACGATCTCGCCGTCCACGATGCGGATTCTGCGGTGCGTGCGCGCGGCGATGGCCGGGTCGTGCGTGACGATGACGATCGTCTCGCCCTTGGAGGCCAGCGTCTCGAAGATGTCGATGATCTCGGTGCCGGTCTTCGAGTCGAGGTTGCCCGTCGGCTCGTCGGCCAGGATCAGCGAGGGGTTGTTCACGAGCGCGCGGGCGACGGCGACACGCTGGCGCTGGCCGCCGGAGAGCTCCGCGGGGCGATGCTTCGCGCGGTTGCCGATGCCCACGAGCTCGAGAGCGCGGCGGGCCCGCTCGGTGCGCTCGTCGGAGTCGATGCCGGCGTAGAGCAGCGGCAGCTCGACGTTCTTGAGGATCGAGGCGCGCGGCAGGAGGTTGAAGGTCTGGAAGACGAAACCGATCTTCTGGTTCCGGATCTTCGCGAGGCCTCCGCCTCCGATCGCGGCAACGTCCTGGCCGTCGAGCCAGTAGCTGCCTTCGGACGGGGAGTCGAGGCATCCGAGGATGTGCATGAGGGTCGACTTGCCGGAACCGGAGGGGCCGATGATCGACACGAACTCGCCCTTCTTGATCTCCGCGTCGATCCCGCGGAGCGCCTCGAC
>JAMPYE010000411.1 GCA_023700825.1 Thermoanaerobaculia bacterium
ACCGCGTATAGCCTCGTCGCCCAGTTCATGACGACGCGCAAGTGGGTGGAGAGCTGGCACATCTGGATCGCGGTCGACATCGCCTACGTCTGGCTCTTCATCTCCGGCTCCCTCTACCTGACCGCCGGCCTCTACGCCGTGTTCATCGTGCTCGCGGCGATGGGGCTGGTGGAGTGGAAGAGGGCGATCGGGCAGAGGGAAGGGGGCGCGGAGGGGCTGGGGGATGATGGTCGTTAGTTGTTGGTTGTTAGTTTTTAGTTGTTAGACAGGCGAGGCAGGTTGCGCGATTGCGGAGGCAACTGCAAGATGTCGCGATCCGCAGCGATCGAAAATGGCTGTTGCGGCCCGAATGCCCGGAATCACAATCTCTCCGGACTCCGGACTCAGGACTCAGGGCTGGCTTCTGTCTAACAACTAACAACTAACAACTAACAACTAACAACTCCTCTCCGAATCGCCTTCAGCGCCGTCCTCCGCCGTTCGTCCCACGTGCCCCGGACGTCGATCCACTCGATCCCGCGCGCGCGCAGCGCGTTGCGGAAAAGCTCCTGCATCACGTCTCGCATGTGGCCGCGATCCCGGTTCGGCGGATCGGCGATCCAGGGAACGTCGATGTCGAGCAGGAGATAAAGGTCGCCCTTCCGCCGGATCGATTCGTCGATCACCCACTGCGGGCAGCTGCCGTAGTAATGCTGCGCGTAGACCGCTGTGCTGACGAGATCGGTGTCGAAGATCGCGATGCGATTCGCATTCCGGAGCGTGCTCTCCTGTTTGGCGACCTGACCCCGCGCGATCGGCTCAACGTCGGATGCGTCGGGAAACCGGCCGAGCGCGTCGACGTACTCGCGGCCATATTCCTCTCCGCAGACCGTGTCCAACTCGCGCGCGAGCTCGTTAGCCAACGTCGTCTTGCCGACGCATTCCGAGCCGGTGAGGACGACGCGGAAGACGAAATGCGGTCGCGCCGCAAGGGCGATGTGATCCCAATGCTCGTGGGGATGCTCGCGAATCTCCGTCGCCGAGGGGAGCCCGCCCTCGTGCCGGTCGGCGACGACGCAGCTCGCGCCGAGCCGTCGCGCAAGCGCTTCGCCGTACGGTTCGCCGGCGAAGACCAGGTCGATCGTGCCGGGAACGTGTCGGCGAATCGTCGCCGTCCAGAGCTCCCAGAACTCCGGATGATCCTCGGGTAGTGAGGGATTCTCGTCCGTCACGTGCACGACGCGCGCGTCGGGCGCGGTCTCGCGCATCCACGCCACGCGAAGCTCGCCCGGAATCGGCTCGCGCTCGAGGGAGCAGACGAGAATCACCAGCTCGTCGACACGCCGCCGCGCCTCGTCGATCAGACGAAGGTGCCCCGAGTGGGGAGGCATGAATTTTCCGATGAGGAGTCCGGTGGTCATTGGGAGGGTATTGTTTGTTGTTAGTTGTTTGTTGTCAGTTGTTAGTTGTTAGACAGGCAATCGTGACGGCAACGGTCGGGTGCTCACGCGCAAGCGGCGGACGTTGGAAACCCGAACGCAGTACGCCGAATCCAGAAATTGGTATTTTCCCGGTTCGAGAATCATCGTTCTAACCTATATCCGCAAGAAGTGACTGTCTAACAACCCACAACTAACAACTAACAACTCCCCCTACAGCGCCCTCCTCGGTGGCACGATCGCGTTCGACAGGATCAGGCCGACGACGAGGGCAATGGAGATGAGGGCGACGGAGAATGCGGTCGCCATGCCGTGCACGATGTCCTCGCGCAGGAGCGACGCGATCCCGGTGAAGCCCAGGCCTCCCGGTACGAGGAGCATGATGGCGGGGAGCCGCGTCAGACCAGCGGGGCGGTTCCACCCTCGCGCGTGCAGGTTGCTCAGTGCGCCGGCCACCATGGCGCCCACGCAGACGCCGAGCTCCGGCCCGACGTGAGGCGAGACCACGCGAACGGCAAGATACGTGAAGGACGACGCGACCATGATCGCGCCGAGGTCGCGGATCGGCGCCCGCATCAGCACGGTCAGGCTCACGGTCGCAATGAGCACCGCGAGCGCCTCGGTCCAGAGCGGCAGGGGAACGGGCGTGCGGTCTGCCACCTGGCCGACGATGAGCGCGCCGAGCTGGCCGCCACCCGCGACGCCGAAGCCGAGCATGAGAAAGACGATGATCGCGCCGAGCAGACGCGACGTGCCCGAGACGAGGCTTCGCTGCGCGATCTCGGAGATCGCGATCGTCAGCGTTAGGCCGGGGACGAGCACGATCAGGCCGGCGACGGTGACGATGGGAATCGAAGCGCCTCCGATCGTCGATGCGCCCACCACCGCGATCAGCGAGACGAGCAGTCCCGCGAGGACTTCGTAGAGGCGGGCGACGCCTTGCGATCGCGGGATCAGGAGCGAGAGCAGCCCGACGGCGAGCCCCGTGACGAGTGCCAGCGACACTTCGTTCAACCCGGCGCCGAAGAAGCGCCCGGCGACGCCCGAGGTGACCGCAAAGGCGAGTGTCGTGACGATCGCTCCGTAGCGTGGCGGAGCGGTGAGGATCTCGTCGAGCCGCCGCGACCCTTCCCGGATCGTCAGCGCGCGCCTGAGGACGTCGTGTCCGACCGCGGTGACGTCGGACATCCTGCCGAGGTCGAGCTCGGTCTGTTCGACCCGGATGATCTCGATGTGCCGTGAGGAGGGATCACCTGGCTTCTCGATCGACGCGAACACGCCGGTGGGAAGCGAGAAGAAGCGTCCTTCCAGCCCGAGCAGGCGCGTCAGCTCGGTCATACCCTCCTCGAGCAGATGGGACGGCGTGCCGTACCTGTGCAGCGCCTGCATCAGTTTGATGGCGAACGCAGCGCCCTCGGTGGGCGGGTTCGCACTCATCAGGCAACCTCCATCGGCTCGACCTCGAAGGAACAATCGGGGCGAATGGAAATCGTGTGGTTCGGGGGGATCGGGTTCCAGTCGGAGATGCGACGCGTCAGCGGTTCCGACGCGACCATGACGACGCCCGCCTGGTCGCCGAACGGATCGACCATGTCGCCGTCCTCGCCGATACACTTGTACATCCGCCCCGCGGAGTAGTAGAGCGACGCCGGCTCGCGAGTCGTTCCGTGCACGAATCGGGAGACGACCATCGAGCGCCCGTCGGTGACGGCGAAGTTGCACGCCATCATCTCCGATACTCCCGCCTCGCGCGTGAGGCGGACCAGCTTGTCGATCGTCGAGCCCACCGCGGCACGCAGTTCTCCCGTGGTCGGCTCCGCCCATTCACCTCCCACCTCGTCGAGGACGAGCGCGAAGGCGTGCTCGGAATCGGTCGAGCCTTCGATCGTCGCCCACGCCGCGTCGGAGAGGAGATTCTGGAGGCGCCGCTTGATGCTCGAGAACTCGCCAATCGTACCGTTGTGCATGAACATGAAACGGCCGTGGTGGAACGGGTGGCAGTTCGTCTCCTGGACCGGGAAGCCGGGCGATGCGGCGCGGATGTGGGCGAAGAGGCGGGGCGACTCGATCTTGCGGGAGAGATTCTCGAGGTTTCGATTCGACCACGCGGGCTCGGTCGACTTGACGACGCAGGGCGTCGGATCGTCGCCTTCGACGTAGAAGCCGACTCCGAAGCCGTCCGCGTTGAATGTCTGCGAGAGCAACTCCGAGTGGTGGCTCTGCTGGACGAGAGAGTGGCGAGGCCGGTAAAGGAGGTCGGCGATCAGCACCTTGTGGCCCTGGTATGCGACGAAGCGACACATGGGGCCAGTATAGGCAGGTCAAAGGTGAAAGGTCAGAGGTCAAAGGTCAAAACAGGCGAAAGGCGAGAGGCGAGAGGCGAGGAGCAGGCAGCGACCGGAGCAGGCATCAGCCGCGAAGCGGCGACGCGACGGTTAGCGCGGGGCGTGAGCCCCGAGAAGCGGCGACGCCAGCACCGAGATATCGGTTTGCGTTATCGTTTCGTTTGCGCGAGGTGGATCATGTCGACAACGCCGACTCGGAAACCGAAAACTGTCGCCGCGACCGCGATCCGCGTCCGTCCACTGCGCCGCAGCGATTGGGGCGTCATCGAACGGCTCTTTGGCGCGAAAGGCGCCTGCGGCGGCTGCTGGTGCATGGTGTGGCGACGCGAGTTCGGCGGGAAGCGCTGGCGCGAATCGCTCGGCGAGCCCAATAGGCGGGCGTTCGAAGCGATGGTCTCCGGTGGCGAGGTCCACGGCATTCTCGCGTTCGCCGGCAGCGAGCCCGTCGGCTGGTGCTCGATCGGCCCGCGAGGCGACTTCCCCGGGCTGGAGCGAAGCCGCGTGCTCCGGACCGAATGGACCCCGCAGACCTGGTCGGTCACCTGCTTCTTCATTCCGATGAAACAGCGTGGGCGGGGCGTGGCAACTGCGATGCTCGAGGCAGCCGTCGAACTTGCGCGGAAACAGGGAGCGACGGAGATCGAGGGCTATCCGCAAAAGATGCTCGCCAGCGGCGCGCCTCTTCCGGGGCCGTTCGCCTGGACCGGTGTGCCCGCGCTCTTCGAGAAGTGCGGCTTCAAGCGGATCAATCCGGGCGAGGGTCGTCCAATCTACGCGAAGAAACTGGTCGCGCGAGCTCGCGCGACCGGAGG
>JAMPYE010000412.1 GCA_023700825.1 Thermoanaerobaculia bacterium
GGCGGTGCCGTAGGCGCCGGTGTAATAGTTGTGGTAGTAGCCGTAGTCGTACGCCTTCTCCTCGAGGTTGTTGATCAGCACGCCGAGGATGCGGACGTTGGCGCGAAGGAGCTTGTCGCGGACGCGGGCGACGATCTCGCGCGGCGTGCGGCCCCCTTCGACGCAGAGGATCATGCCGTCGCAGTGGCTGCCGATGACGATCGCGTCGGCCACCGCCGACACCGGCGGAGAGTCGATGAGCACGTAGTCGTAGGTCGCCGCGACTTCCGCCAGGAGGGTCGTCATCGCCTCGGAGGCGAGCAGGCCCGACGGGTTCGGCGAGAGCGGCCCCGCGGGCATGAGGTCGAGCCCCGGGATCGGCGTCGCGACGATGACGTCGGCGAGCGCAATGTTCTCCGCGAGCGCCGAGACGAGCCCCGCGCGGTTCGACACGCGGAAGATCTCGTGCTGCCGCGGCTTGTGCAGGTCGGCGTCGATGAGCAGCACCCGCTTGTTGAGCTGCGCGAGCACGACCGCGAGGTTCGCCGAGGTCGAGGTCTTCCCCTCCCCCGGCAGCGACGACGACACGACGAGCGTCCTCACGCCTCCCGCGCGCGAGAGGAGCAGCGCGGTGCGGATGGCGCGGTACGCCTCCGCGACGGTCGAGCGCGGCTGCGTGTGCGGCAGCAGCTCGATCGAGACGCCCTCGGTCTCTTTCTGCAGCGGCGTCGCCGCCACCTTCGGCGCCTTCTTCTTCCGCTTCCTGGAGCCGTATCCGTAGCCGTACGAGTAGCCGTAGCCGCCCAGCGCGGACGCGCCGATCATCGGGATCAGGCCTAACGCCGGCAGCTTGAGGAACTGCTCGACCTGCTTGATCGTCCGCAGGGAGCGATCGAGGTACTCGAGGAGGAACGCGATGCCGACGCCCGCGAAGAGGCCGAGCATCAGCGCCACGGCCATGTTGCGCGTGTAGGAGGGCGAGAAGCGGCCGCCGGGCGGAATCGCGCGGTCGACGATGCGGATGTTCGAGACGCGCTCGCTCTGCAGGCGCGCGGTCATCTCGGTCTCGTTCTGCCGCTGGAGGAGCCCGTCCATCAGCTCGCGCTTGGTCTGCACCTCGGTGAAGAGGTTGTTGTACTCGACCGAGGCGCTGTTCAGGTCCATCGCCTCGCCCTTCTGGCCGCGGAGGACGCCTTGCAGCCCCTGCTCGCGACGGAGCGCGGTGAGGTACTCGGTGCGCGCGGCCTCGCGGGCGTTCGTGACGGTCTGGCGCACGGCGGCGTCGAGGTCGAGCCGGCCCTTGTCGATCTGCGCCTTGAGCTGCTGCATCGCCGGCCACTCGGGCTTGAAGAGGCTGAGCTTCTCGGCGTACTCGCGCTCGAGGCGCGACTGCTCCTGGTTCATCGAGGCGACGACGGGAGAGAGGTTGTCGGCGAGCGACTCGGGGCGCGCGTTCTGGTACTCGGCGAAGCGCGCCTGCTTCGCGACGCGGTCGGCCACCGCGGCGGCGTAGTCCTTGTTGAGCGACTCGAGGTTCTGCAGCGTCGCGTTGGTCTCGCGCTCGGCCGAGACGATCCCCTTCTCGCGCCCGTAGGCCTGGAGCTCGCGCTCCTTCTCGGCGATCTCGGACTTGAGTTGCTCGATCTGCGAGCCGATGAAGCGCCCGGCCTTGTCGAGCGTCGAGTACTTGGTCTCGAGCTTCCAGTCGATGTACGACTCGGCGACCGAGTTGGCGATGTCGGCCGCCAGCGTGGGGCTCGTGCCGATGAAGGAGACCTCGACGAGGTTCGTCCCGCGGATCGGGGTCACGGTGATGCCGCCCTGGAGGCCGACGGCGGCGCCGGTCACGCGCGCGTCGGCGTTGGCGAGCTCTTCCTTCGAGGTCGTCTCGCGCGCGGAGGGGTTGAAGTCGGGATTCTGCAGGAGGTTGAGGCGGCGGATGACCCGCTCGGCGATCTCGCGGCTCTTGATCAGGCGCGTCTGCGTCGGCAGGTACTCCGGGTCCCACCACGAGTAAAGGACCATCCGGTCGCTCACGTCGTACGGGGTCGACTGGTCCTTGCCGATGTCGAGCGTGGCGACGGCGCGATAGGTCGGCTTCGCCATCAGCGAGCGGATGGCCGCGACGGAGAGGGCGATGGCGACGCAGAGCGCGATGAGGCGCGCGCGCTTGACGACGATCCCGAGGTACTCCGAGAGGTGAAACTCGGAGCCGCCCTCGTCGGCCGGCTCGTCGAACTCGAGGTCGTCGATCTGCCGCCGCTCTGCCATTAGAAGAAGGACTCCTCGACGACGATGACGTCGTCGGGCTTGAGCTCGGGGTCGGTGACCCTGCCCTTGAGGATCGCGCCGTACTTCACGACGATCTCGCTGTCCTTGCCGTCCGCGGAGCGGCGCGTGATTTTGACGGTGTTCGAGGCGCGGTCGGTCATGCCGCCCGCCTTCGAGATCGCGGCGAGCAGGGTGATGCGGTCGCCGCTGTCGAAGGTGAGCTGCCCGGGGCTCTTCACCTCGCCGAGGCAGAAGATCTTGACCGCCGACTGCGCCGGGATGTTGATGACGTCGGAGGCGGCGATCGGGATGTTCCACATCGGGTTCGCGCTCTCGAAGAGGTCGGAGGTGCGGACCTCGAGCGTGTCGGACAGGCCGTTCTCGGAGTTGCGCAGGACGTAGATCTTGCGCCCGGCGTTCGCGGTGAGGCCGCCGGCCGCGGAGATGACCTGCAGCAGGTGGTAGCGCCCCGAGATGCTGAGCGAGCCGGGACGCGCGACGGCGCCGATGACGGTGATCGGCTTGTTGGAGAACTCCTTGATGGAGACGGTGACGTTGGCGCGCTGCACGTAGCGGCTCGTCAGGAGCGCGCCGATGCGGTCGCGCGTCTCGGCCGCGGTGAGGCCGCTGACCGAGACCTCGCCGAGCAGCGGAAGCGAGACCGCGCCGTTGTCGGAGACGCGGCGCTCGCCGTTGAGCTCAGGCGCCTCGAGGACCTTGATGTCGAGAAGGTCCTTCGGGCCGATCCGGTACTCGCCGAAGTCCTGCGCTGCCGCGGGGAGCGCGAACGAAGCGGCCCCCGCCAATATGGCGAGCATCGCCACCAGGACCGCACCATGCCGCAACGTTGCCTGATTCATCGGTCGAACACCCCATTGATCGAGAGATTGAAGCCAGTGGACACGTATTTCCGATCGAAGCCCGCGATGTTCGAGTCGAAATCCTCGAGACGCGTGGAGAACCTGAAGACCGCGGATTCGAGCACGCGGATGCCGATCCCAGCCTCCCAGCCCGTGACGTCGTCGGTCCGCTCGAGCAATTCTCCGTCGATCAGAACGGGAAGCGGGTACTCGTTCTTCCCCGCTCGCACTCCCCCGAAGGCGACGAAACGCCGTCCCATCGGGACGACGAGCCGCACACCCTCGCGCGACTCGAGGAAGTACGGGTTGCCGACCGCATAGGAATAGCGCGGCGTCTGGGAGACGGTCACCTCCAGCTCCGAGCGCCTCGCGAAGTTCCACGAGGCGAAGAGCGAGCCGGTCACGTCGTCGAACGTCGCGGCGCCGCCCAGGCCCTCGTACTCGATGGTGCGGTTGCCGGCGACGGCGTTGACGTAGAGCGTTTCCCTCTCGTAGGTGAACCCCGCGAGCAGCGCGTCGCCCTGGTTCTCGGAGAAGACCGGATCGTCGGGGAACTCGGCGTCGGTCTCCTCGAACATCGCGAGGATGCTGAAGCGGGGACGGAACTCGTACCGGATGCCGGCGCGCGCGGCGGTCTCGTCGCGGTTGAGCAGGCCAAAGTTGATGTCGCTCTCCTGCGGCTCGTACTCGACGGTCTGCGTCTCGTAGCCGGCGAACAGGTGAAGCCTGCGCACGGCTTCGATCTCGATCTTCCCGTAGACCTTGTCGATGCGCTCGGGAATCGGAGTGGCGTCCTCGGAGCTCACGTACGTGACCGTGTCGGTCGACCTCGCGCCGCCTTCGATCGACATGCGGTTGAAGAGGGCGAGGACCGCTCCCCCGACCTCGTAGCCGAAGTCGCGGCGCTCGTCGAGCTCCTTGTACCAGGTGTATTCGGGGATCGCGTCGACGCGGAGGTAGGTGTTGCTGCCGAGTGGGGCGATGGAGCGGATGCCGAGGCCGATGGTCGCACTGTAGTCGTCGACCTTCTCCGCGTCATCCGACACGCCGAAGACGTTGTCGTTGTAGCCGAGGTTGTCGAGCTTGAGCTCGGGGTGTACGCGCAGCGGGCCGAAATGCCAGCGGCTCGTCTCGAGCTGGGCTTCGACCGCCTCGCGCAGCGGCACCGTGCGCGCGGTCGGCACGGTGTCGGAGTTGAGCTGCCCGAGCGCCGGGAGGGCGCAGAAGGTGACCAGAGCAGCCGCAACGCCACGAATCGCAAAGCGCATCATCGGTGGAGTCTCCATTCGAGTGGGATTGTAGATGATGGAGGCGAAGAGGCGAGAGGCGAAAGGCAGGCCAGAGGCCAGAGGTCAAAGGTCAAAGGTCAAAGCAGGCGATTAGGAGAGAGGCGAGAGGCGAAAGGCGAGAGGCGATGAGCAGGCCAGAGGCCAAAGGTCAAAGCAGGCGATTAGGCGAGAGGCGA
>JAMPYE010000413.1 GCA_023700825.1 Thermoanaerobaculia bacterium
GTGGTGAATCCGTTCCTCGACGGTCATGGTCGGCCACGCCCCGCGGCCGCTCGCCCACGCGCTCGACGCGGCGTCGAGCGCCTCGAGCGCCTCCTTCTCGCCCAGCATCGGATAGCCGCCGATGCGCTGCTGCACGAGACCGGCATCAGTCGACAGACAGACCGGGGACAGCACGTCCTGCAGCGGGCCGGACCACGGACGGAGCTCCCCGCCGCAGAGAAAGACGCGCTGTTCGCGGGGTGTCCCGAGGCGAAAGGCCTCGGGGATTTCGGTGGCCCTTGGAAAGATCGATGCCGTGCGCGCTGCCATCATGAGGATCGCCTCCGTCGCCTGGCGGTCGCTGGCGTGACGAGCTTCCGCCGTCGATTGAAGGCGATTCTACGCCGAGCTGTGCGGACGCGGTGGGGGGGCCGTGTGACCGAACTGGCTCTTGTGGCCGAACTCTTCAAGTTCGGCCGGGAGAGTTCTGCGGCTACCGTCCAGGCCGAACTTGAAGAGTCCGGCCACCAGGCAAGCAGAGTAGCCTGATCGAACTGCCGAACCCGGGCCGTTCTGCACAGCTCGCACGTCCTGTCGTCCTGAGCCATCCACAGCGCGTGCGCTGCGCCGGAGGGAAGGAACTGACGCCGCCGAACACGTGTCGCCCTGAGCGAAGCGAAGGGCCTCGCAGGCTTCCGAACTCCCGACCTTCGGTACGTGGCCCATGGCATGACCGCGGAATCCTGCGAGGTCCTTCACTCCGCTTCGCTACGTTCAGGACGACATCCTCTCCTGAACTTCGAGCCGACAGTTTCCTGGAAGCGCCGCAAATGACCTCGCAGGGTAGTACTCGTTCGCATTAGACCGGAAGGCCACAGGCTGACGAGTCTCCCCGTACTGGCCTGCAAGATCCTTCGTGTTGCGCCACTCGCTCCAGTTCTTCCCTCAGTCGGCGCTCGCGCGGTGGGTGGCTCGCGCCTGCCCCGCTCAACGCGAGGCGACGCTCACGCTCTCCAACCCTTCGAGCGCCCGCCCGACTTCATCGTGCAGCGTGTCGGGTGCGCCGTAGAAGACCTTCACGATGTTGCCGCGGTCGTCGGCGAGGACGAGGGTCGGCACCGCGGGCGGCCCGCTGAACGCCTGGCGCACCGCGTCGCTCGCGATCACGACGTTTCCCAATGGCTGCAACGACGCAACCAGCTTTTCGACGTCCTCGCGCTTCGACTCGATCGCGATGTTGACGACCTCGACCTTCGCCGGGTCGAGCGTCTTCATCCACTCCATCGACTTGATGCACATCGGGCACCAGGTCGCCCAGAACTCCACGAGCACCGGCTTGCCCCGAAGCTGCGAGAACGTGATCCGCCGCCCGTCGAGCCTCGTCATCGCGACGTCGGGAAGCGTCTTCGCGGGCGCGGCTCCCTTCGTGATCTCGAGCGACGGAACGTCACCGCCCTCGAGGCGGAGGCCGATCATCGTCCGGAGATCCTCCTGGAAACGGCGCCGGTTCGCGAGATCGGTCCACGGAATGTACTTGCCGCTCTTCGGTCCACCCCACTCGTAAAAATCCTCGGGGCGCGCGACGAGCGCCTGGTCGACGAAGATCGCAGGGTAGGCGCCGACTCCGAAGCGCTCGGCGATCGCCGACGCGCCGAGATCCTCGACCACGAACTTCGCGCGCCCGCCGAATTCGTCGACCACCTCCTTCGCCAGCAAACTTGCCGGGTCGGAGAGACTTCACGTATAGGGCCAGCGAACGAGCGTCACGGTCACGGGCGACTCCGTAGCGGCAGCGACCGCGGTGGGCCTGTAGAGTGACGCGTAAAACGGCAGCACGTCGCTGACGACGAGGGCAGCGATGTCGGCGCCGCGCTGCCTTCCGACGGACGCGAAAAGCGAGGTCAACGACGCTTCGCTCGCACTCGTGGGAATCTCCGGCATCGGCAGATCGGGCTTCTCCGGCTTCTTCGTCGCGCGGCTGAGCGCGAGACGTGCCTCGAGCAGCAACAGGCTCGCGCCGTCGTGCAGCTTCTGCTCGTACAGCTCGCGGGCTTCCTTGAGCAGGGAACTCGCGTACACATGGTCGTTCCTCGCCCTGTCGGCCTCGAACGCCCCGACCGTCTCGGCCTCGAGCGCGGCGAGAGCAGCCTCGAGCGCTCCGGCCGGAGGCGTCGGCTCGATCACCCTGGCGTCGACCGGCAGCGACTCGACGAACCTGGCGTACCTGAGCGTCGACATCGCCTCGCCGAGGTAGTAGAGCCCGCTCTCGACGTCGCTCGCCTTTCCGTAGGGCAGGCTCGCGCGATACAGCCTCATCGCCCGGTTCCGCGCAGCCTGAGCGAGCGCGCGCTCGACGAGCGGCCCTCCCCTGCGCGGTGATTCGATCGCGAACGAGTCTGCTTCGGATTCCCACAGCGCGCGGAACTTCTCGAGATCGGCCGCCTCGGCGCGATGCGCGACGATAAATGCCAGCGTGTCGACGCCAACGGTCGCGTCGCGAAGGCGGTACAGCCGCAGCTGCGGTGACGTCGCGGAGCGTGCACGCTCGAGGAGCGTCTTGTCCTGCTCGATGATGCCGCGCGCAAACTCGGGGACCGCGGCGGGATCGATACCCGCGAACGCCGCCTCGAGCCTCCCGAGCTCCGCCGCGACCGCGGGCGCGATCGAGACCGGCGCGGGTTGTCGGGCCTTACATCCCGGCAGGAGTGCGAGCGCCAGGGCGGACGCCGCGAAGAGCGCACGAACCACGCTCGTTCGCTTCGCAGCCTCGCGGTTCCTCGCAATGCTCACGCGACAACACTAAGCCGTCGATCTGCCGAAGGGAACGGACACTCACCGAAGTTGCGCGATTCGTTGCACGAAGATCCAAATTGCGCTCCGCGGCGTCAGTTCCGGTTCTCGAGCCCGTTCGCCTTGCGCTGTGAGCGAATCTGCTCGCCGTTCGCGCGGATGTATTTGATCAACTCTTCCATGCCGTTGCGCGTCGTCTTCCACTCGGCGGCATACTCGATCTTCGAGGTAAACCCGTTCGAATTCTCCTCGTCCCAGGCCTTCACCTTCTCGAGCGTCGCGTCGAGCACCTCGAGGTCTCCGAATGCGTACTCGTTGACCGCTCGCCCGACGAGATCCGACAGCGACTCGAAGAGCGCGGGATCACCGGAGGGATCGAGGTCGGGATGCGCGGCAAGGTGGAATCTGTAGCGAAGCTGGCCGGCATAGAACCAGAACGTCGCTTCGTCCTTCCGGTCCGCGTCGAACAGCTTCATCGCCAGGATGTAATAGGCGGCGGGGTGCTGCGTCTCGATCCCCTTCATGAGCTCATCCGGGGACTGCTGCATCGCTACGTCCACGACGCTCCCTTGCGCAACGGCGGCGGTTGTGACGGCGAGCATCAGAATACTCGCGGCGACGGCGGCTGAAAAAAGTCTCATCGTGGCTCCTCGAACTCGTAACCGGGCGATTCTCTCAGATTCGGTCGCGCGCGGCAGCCGAAATGAACGATCGCCGCGGCCCCCCGCTCCGGGAATCCGGGCGGAGCGACCGCGGCGATCGGTGCCGTGCCGGCCCTCTTCGATTACGCCGCCGCGCCGGCGGCCTCGACGATTCTCTCGACGCTCGGCACGAACGCCTGCTCGAGCGGGTACGAGGCCGGCGCCGGAGCATCGGGGCCAGTCACGCGCATCACCGGCGCCTTCAGGGAACCGAACGCCTTCTGCGCGAGGATCGCCGCGATCTCCGCGCCCACGCCGGCCATTCCACTCGCTTCGTGAACGACGACCGCGCGGCCAGTCTTCCTCACCGACGCGAGGATCGTCTCCTCGTCGAGCGGCTTGAGCGAACGAAGGTCGATCACCTCGGCGCTGACACCTTTCTCCGCGAGCGCGGCCGCCGCATCGAGGCAGCGGTGAACGGTCTTCGCGTACGAGATCAGCGTCACGTCCGTCCCTTCGCGCCGCACCGCGGCCTTCCCGATCGGGACGACGTGCTCACCTTCGGGTACCTCGCCCGGCGTGTGCAGCAGGCCGATGTCGGCGAAGAACATCACCGGGTTCTCGTCGCGGATCGCGCTCTTGAGCAGTCCTTTGAAGTCGGCCGGAGTCGACGGCATCACCACCTTCAGCCCCGGAGAGTGGACGAACCACGCCTCGAGGTTGTGGTTGTGCTGTCCGCCGACGGCCCAGCCCGCGCCCGTCCGCGCGAGCGTCACCATCGGGAACGAGAACTGGCCTCCCGAGATGTAGCGCAGCTTCCCGGCGCTGTTGACGATCTCGTCCATCGCGAACGTCAGGAACGGCGCGAAAAGCAGGTCGATCACGGGACGCAGCCCCGTCGCCGCGGCGCCCGCTGCGGTACCGGCGATGATTCCCTCGGCCAGCGGCGTGTTCCGCACGCGGTGCGGCCCGAACTCGGCGACGAGTTTGTAGTTCTTGGTTGCGGTTCCCTCACCGAAGGCGACCACCGCGGCATCGCGGCGCATCTCTTCGGCAAGCGCTTCGGTCATCGCTTCTTCACTGGTCATCGTTTTCATGGCGTTCCTCTCAGGCGTAGACGTCGCTGGTCAACTGGTCGAACGAGGGA
>JAMPYE010000414.1 GCA_023700825.1 Thermoanaerobaculia bacterium
GCAGGGAGCGCACGTACGGCAGATGGATGTGGCCGCCCATGATGATGTCGGCACCGGCAGCGGCCCACGCCGGGACCGCCTCCCGGTGGCCGTGGAGCAGGTTGTGCTTGTCGCTGACGGCAATCGCGAGCACCGGCTGATGCACGACGACGATCCGCAACTGCGCGGCCGTCGCACCGCGCAAGCGTGCGGCGACGCGAGCGATCTGGTCCTGCGACACCTCACCGTCGACGTGTCGTTGCGGGCGCGTCGTGTTGACGCCGATCACCAGCAGCTGCGCGGATTCGAAAACCGGCTCCAGTTCCTCGCCGAACGCCCGCGTGTAGTTCGCGTAAGGCGTAAAGATGCGCGCGGCGAGATTGAACAGCGGGATGTCGTGATTCCCCGGGATCGTGAGGAGTGCCCGAGGCTGCAGCCGGTCGATGAAGCGCCGTGCGCCGCTGAACTGGCTGCGCCGCGCGCGCTGCGTGATGTCGCCGGAGAACACGACGAGCTCGGGCGACTCGTCCCGCGCCAGCGCGAGCAGTGCTTCCACCACGGGAGGCCGCTCGGTGCCGAAGTGCGCGTCTGAGATCTGGAGGATTTTCGTCATGAGGTCGCTGTTTCCGGAACGGCATCGACAGGATTCAACAAGAGCAGCGGCTCGGGCGCCACGCGAAACTCGATCGGCGTGTCCATCCAAGCCGTCTCGCCATCGGTCGAGACTCGCAGGCGGCGCACGCGCCGGCCGGACGGCGTGACGGTCACGCTGGAGAACGGGAAGTGCTGCACACCGCGGCCGCCGCCGAGATTGCCCGCCGCGCCGCGTGCGACCAGCCACAGCAGCCTGAGCATCGACACCGGGCGCAAGACGATCGCCACCAGTTTCCCGTCCACGACGACCTCCGAACCGTCGAGCCCGACCTGCTCGAGCTGGAGGCGGTTATTGCTGACGAACAACGTCAGCGCGCGCAGCTCGTGCGTGCGTCCTTCGTGCTCGAGCTTGATGCGCGTCGGTCGGAAGCCGCGGTAGATCGTAAGCAGCGCGGCCCATGCTGCAACCAGCCGGCTGCGCCCGTGCAGCCGCTTTTGCTCCTCCCGGTCGTCCAGCACCTGCGGGTACATCCCGATGCTCGCGTTGACCAGGAAGAGCCGGTCGTTGACCTGACCGACCTGCACGGGGAGCACCCGCGCGGAAAGCAGCGCACGCGTAGCCTCGGCGGCATCCGACGAGATGCCGTGCGTGCGCCCGAAGTAGTTGAACGTGCCCTGCGGAATGACTCCGAACTGACAGCCGGTGCCCAGGGTGGCCTGCGCCACCGTGTTCAACGTGCCGTCGCCGCCTGCCGCGACCACGACGCCGTTGTTCTGCCTGGCCTTCGCGACTGCCTGCTCCGCGATCTCGCCGAGGCGGGCCGGATCGTCAACGCGAAAGATCTCGTGGACACGCCCCGCTTCGATCAAGACGTCCGAGATTGCATCGAAGGTCGTCTCGGTTTCACTGTTCCCCGAGCCGGCATTCAGGACGATGTAGAGAGGGAGGGCGGACACGACGGAGCATTCTATCTCCCGAGGGGTCGCCGCTTCCGCAACCCCAGTTACGGGACCGCATCGATCAGGATTCGTTAGTCGCGCTTTAGGTCTTCGACATCCGCCAGATCCCTCAGTCGGGCGGTCGCGCGCTTGTTCGCAATCAACTGCACGCGCCCCAGAACGGGAATTGTCCTGCCGACGAGCTCTGCTTCGACTCGCGCAGGCCACGCTTCGTCGAAGGAAACTCCGGTAATCGAAGTGAGAATGTCGATCCGGTTTGGAGCGATGCCGATTTGATAGACGATGCCTTGAGTCGCGAGATTCTCCTGGCCCAACTCGTCCAGCGGCGCGCCGAACGCGACGAGGGCCGCCCAGGCGCGGGCTGCATTCTCGGGAGATGCCCTGACCCAGAGATCGAGGCCGCCGGTCGCTCGTGGGTGCCCGTGAACCGCGAAAGCATGCGCGCCAACGACGAGGAACTCAGCGGCTGCGCCGGATAACGCGTCCAACATCTCGACGAAGTCGCGGTTCATTCTCTCTCCCGGGTCGGATCTGCCAGGCAGTCCTCGAAAGTTGTTCCACGATGTCGAGGCGTTCTCCCGCCGTCAGGTGGCGGTAATCGTCTTCTCGCTCCCGGGAGCCGAGCGCACGCTTTCGAACACGATATTTCGAACGATCCACCCCTTGGTTTTTTCCGGCCCCAGGCAGGTCTTGGCGTCTCAGCTGGTGCCCGCTGCTCACGACTTCGCCGGCTGGAAATCAGGCGCCTCGGGAGATGCCGATGTCGCGGCGGCGTTGTATGCTCGCGGGCACTCCGCATGGGACTCTTGATCCACGCCCGTTCGCCCGTCAGCGAGGCGGCTGTCGACGAAGCCGACAGCCGGGCCACGATCCTGTTTCTTTCGGACGACGCCCTCGCCTCCGTCGACGAACGGGGCTACGACCGGCTCCTCGGGCGCCGGTGCATGCTCGTGGCGCTGGCCGGCGGCGAGCTCGGCGGCCCTGGGCTCGCCGCGGCGCTCGATGCCGACTGGCTCGCAGTTCGGGAGGGGAGCGCGCTCCGGATTGCCTTTCCCACGCTGGAGCCGAACGTCGCCGCGGCGCTCGTCCGTCGCGTCGGGGTCCGGGCACGGCGGTTGTTGCTGATCGGTGAACGAACGATGCCCGCGGCGGCCGCGCTGGCCGATGGCGTGGCCGACTCCCTTGTCCCGGCGGAGGTGGATTCGCTAAAGTGGCTCCACGGGTGGCTTTCGGCGAGGAGCGCACGGGCGCTGCTCGCGGGCGCAGGGCTGGTCCGGCGACGTGGAGGAGACGCGCTGGAACGTGCCGAGTTCGCCCGGTTGTTCTCCGAAGGTGTGCCGCGTCGGGGCCTGCGCATGTTCCTCGACAAGAAGACACTCGATTTTTCCGACGACCTCGAGGTGGTGACGATATGAGCCGAACCGAATCCGAAGTCCAGAAGGCCAATGCCGCGCAGGTTCCGGCGCGCGAGGAAGGCGAGCAGCTTCCGCTCTTCAACCGCGAGACCGTCGAGCGCGTCCGCACCGAGGTTGCGCGGTGGAAGAAGGAGAGCCTCGGGCCGGTGACGCAGAAGAAGGCGTACTGGAAGAAGGACTTCACCACCGTGTCGAGCCTGGAGATCAACCCGCTCGCCACGCCGCTCGACGTCGAGCATCTCGACGCCGTCCGCGACCTCGGACTGCCGGGCGAGTTCCCTTACACCCGCGGCATCCATCCGACTGGCTACCGCGGCAAGCTCTGGACCATGCGGCAGTTCGCAGGCTTCGGCACGGCGAAGCAGTCGAACGAGCGTTACAAGTACCTGCTCGCGCACGGCCAGCACGGCCTCTCGATCGCATTTCATCTGCCGACGCTTTACGGCTATGACTCGGATCACCACTTCGCCGCGGGCGAAGTCGGCAAGTGCGGCGTCGCGATCGACACGCTCGCCGACATGGAGACGGTGTTCGACGGGATCAACCTCGAGGAAGTGACCGTCTCGATGACGATCAACTCCACCTCGCCGATCCTGCTGGCGATGTACCTCGCGGTCGCCGAAAAGCAGGGGGCCGACTGGCGAAAGATCTCGGGCACGCTGCAGAACGACATCCTCAAGGAGTACATCGCGCAGAAGGAGTACATCTTCCCGCCGCGGCCCTCGATGCGGCTGATCACCGACATCTTCAAGTTCTGCGCCGAGCGGGTGCCGAAGTACAACACGATCTCGATCTCCGGCTACCACATTCGCGAGGCGGGCTCGACGGCGCTGCAGGAGCTGGCCTTCACGCTGCGCGACGGCATCGAGTACGTCGAGTACGGCATCAAGGCGGGGCTCGACGTCGACGAGTTCGCTCCGCGCCTCTCCTTCTTCTTCAACTCGCACAACGACTTCTTCGAGGAGGTCGCGAAGTTCCGCGCGGCGCGCCGCATCTGGGCGAAGGTCATGCGCGACCGCTTCGGCGCGAAGGATCCGCGCTCGCTCCAGCTCCGCTTCCACACGCAGACGGCCGGCTGCTCGCTCACCGCGCAGCAGCCGTACAACAACGTCGTGCGCGTGACGATCCAGGCCCTCGCCGCGGTCATGGGCGGGACGAACTCGCTCCACACGAACTCGCTCGACGAGACCCTCGCGCTTCCGACCGAGCGCTCGGCGCGCATCGCGCTCCGGACGCAGCAGATCATCGCCCACGAGTCGGGCGTCATCAACACCGTCGACCCGTTCGGCGGCTCGTTCTTCATCGAGGAGCTCACCGACAGGATGGAGAAGGGCTGCTTCGAGTATTTCGACAGGATCGACTCCCTCGGCGGGATGGTCGAGGCGATCGAGGCCGGCTTCCCGCAGAAGGAAGTCTGGGACGCGAGCTACCGCTACCAGATGGCGATCGACTCGAAGGAGAAGATCATCGTCGGCGTGAACGACCTCACGGTCGAGGACGACGAAGTCTTCGACACGCTCTACATCGACGAGGCGGCTTCCCGGGAGCAGCTCGAGCTCCTGGCGGCCGTCAAGGCGAAGCGCGACGGGGCC
>JAMPYE010000415.1 GCA_023700825.1 Thermoanaerobaculia bacterium
CTCAGCATCCCGGCGATCCTCGGTAGCGGAATCTTCGAGCTCGTCGACGAGTGGCATCATCTTGCAGCTCTCGGCTGGACGCCGATCCTAGTCTCCATTGCCGTCTCGGCCGTCTCCGGCTGGGCATCGATCTGGTTCCTGCTCCGATTCCTCCGCACGCACACGACGCACCTGTTCATCTGGTACAGGATCGTGGTGGGCGTCGTAATGATCGTGTTGCTTTCGCGCGGCGCGATAGCGAATTGATTCGCGGATTGAGCATTGAGAATTGAGAATCGAGAGATTAAGAAACTCGCAAATCGCTTGAAGTGAAGAACCTCGTTCGTGCGGGACGGGAGCCGGACGGCATGGCGTTTGCGGCGTCGAAATAGTGAGCCGCGGTTCAGGATAATCTGGGAATACACCCGCCCCGGGCAAGGTTGCTCGACTCGTACTATGGTGTTTTGCAACAGCGAGATGATGAGTCTCCTGGTATGCAGCACGGAAAGGAGACTCAACCAATGAGACAGACCGGCAACGTCAAGTGGTTCAACGACGCGAAGGGTTTTGGCTTCATCTCGATGGCGGATGGCGAAGACGTGTTCGTTCACTTCTCGGCAATCCAGGGCAACGGCTTCCGTACGCTTCGCGAAGGAGCGACCGTCGAGTTCGACCTCGTCAAGGGCCCGAAGGGCCTCCAGGCGTCGAACGTCGTCGCGGTGTAACGAAGCGTTAATTCAGAACGCAACCCCGAGGGAGCAGCGGAAACGCTGCTCCCTTTCTTGTTTCAAGGCGACAGGCGATGAGGCGAGAGGCGATGAGCAGGCTAACGCACGCTCACCGCTGGGCGAAAGTCGCAACGCAGATTCGTGGGGGCGACCCGCCGGGTCGCCCGTTTGATTTTCTGATCACCGAATGAAACGGGCGACGCACCGCGTCGCCCCCAACGAAACACAGTACGGCGACGAGTCCTTCTGCCTGCTCATCGCCTCTCGCCTTTCGCCTCTCGCCTCGTGCTCAGATCTTTCCCGCCGCTCTCGCTCGTTTGTAGAACGCGATCGCGTCCTTGATCACTTCGAGCGCTTCCTCTCGGTCGAGGAACGCGTCGACGACGACGGTCTTGTTCTCGAGCACCTTGTAGTCCTCGAAGAACCGGCGCACCTCGGCGATGCGATGCGGAGGCAGCTCGGTGATCGAGTTGTAGTGCGAGTACTCCGGGTCGTTCGCGTGGACGGCGATGATCTTGTCGTCCTCTTCGCCCTGGTCGGTCATCTTCATCACGCCGATCGCCTTCGCCGTCATGATCGACAGCGGGACCGTGGGCTCCTGGCCGAGGACGAGCACGTCGAGCGGGTCGTGATCCTCGCAGAACGTGCGCGGGATGAAGCCGTAGTTCGCCGGGTAAACGACCGAGCTGAACAACACGCGGTCGACCTTGATCAGGCCGCTCGCCTTGTCGAGCTCGAACTTGTTCTTCGAGCCTTTCGGTACTTCGATGACGGCGGGAAAGTACTCGGGGATTCTGTCGCCGAGCTCGACGTCATGCCATGGATGCATGGGCAACCTCCGGTCGTTTCATCATGCCTTTACCACCTCGTCTCCCGATTCCGCATCCTCGATACCTGAGTCTTCATCCTCGTCGCTCCCCTCCCACTCCGCTCCTTCGATGACGTACTTCAGCACGAACGCGGAGACCGGCACGCCGAGCAGCAGGCCCCACAGGCCGAACACGTGCTCGCCGATGAGCAGGATCACGATGATCGCAATCGGGTGCATTTTGAGGTGCTTGCCGTAGATCAATGGGTTGACCCCGTACGCTTCGATCGCGTGGATCACGATGACGATCACGACCACCCATGCCACCATCGGGAATCCGCCGGTGCGCAGCGCGAGGATTCCTGCCGGTACGGTCGAGATGATCATCCCGAAGATCGGGATGTAGGAACAGAAGAAGACGATGGCGCCGAGCAGTGCGATCGCCGGAAGCCCGAGAATCCAGAAGCCGAGGCACGAGAGCACGGTGTTGACGAGCGCGATGACGGTCTGCGCTTCGAACGCACGCCCCATCACCATGCCGAACGCGCGCGCTCCCGGCGCGATCTCCGCGTAGATCTCGGACGTGCGCCCTTCGCGGAATCGCGCGAGCCTCTTGCCGATCGCCGGCAGGTCCCACAACACGAGGAAGGAGATGATCACCGAGACGATGAACTGCGTGCCGACGTTGAACGACCCGTTCACGAACTTTCGCACGCCAGAGGTGACCGCGGGGCCGAGGGAGCCGAGCGTCGAGTCGATGTTGTCGATGATCGCGTCGTACAGCTCGGTCCTTCGGAACGACTCGTGCGTGTCGATGCCGACGAGGCTGATGAGGCCATTGTCGAGCACCTTCTTCAGCTCCTGCGCGACCACCGACCTGGGGTGCTCCTTCTCCTCGCCCTCCACGGGCTCGCCCTGGGCGATGTCGCTCTGCTCGGCCTCGCTCGTGATGATCTGCCGCGCGAGACCCGCTGCTTCCGTGATCAGGCGCGGCACGATGAGCACTCCGATCAACGACAGGATGATCAGCAGAAGTGCGAAGACGATCGCAAGGCGGCCGCGGCGGCTCTCGATCCGGTGCTCCAGGCCCTTGACCGCCGTGTTGCAGATGTACGAGAGGACGAAGGTGAGAAAAAAGAGCGGGAAAAGGTGGCGCAGCAGGTAGAGGATCCCGATCACCGATCCCCAGATCGCCCACTTCTCGAGCTTCAGTATCAGACTGCGTTGCATCGATCTCTCCCTCTCCTCGTCCTGCTTTGCGACCAGTATCACCGGCACGGCCCGCGATCGCAATCGGGCCGCTCTCGGATATCCTACTCAAACAACCACTCCGAACGAGGATGCACATGAAGACGATGTCCCTGTTTCTCGCAGTGTCCCTGCTGGCGCTGACCGCCTGCTCGAAGTCCGCGACCCCTTCGGTCCCCGGCGCAACGCCGCAGACCGCGAAGCAGCCCGATCCCCACGCAGCGGTCACCGATCCCGGTCTGGCGCTGATGACGGAAGCTGCGTCGTCGCCGGCCGAATCCGCCATCGCCTACGACTTTCCCGCAGGTTGGACCCGCGTCAAGCCGAAGTCGATGATGCGAATGGACCAGGCCACGATCACCGGACCTGGCGGCGAGGGTGAGCTCGCGGTCTTCTTCTTCGGCGTCGGAGGAGGGGGCGGCGTCCAGGCGAATCTCGACCGGTGGGCCGAGCAGATCGACGGCGGCACGCCCGTGACCTCGAAGTTCGAGCACGGCGCCTACAAGATCTCGTGGGTCGAGTCGGCAGGCACGCTGCTCGCGAGCGGCATGGGCGGGTCGAGCGAGCCGAAGCCGAATTACAGGCTCCTCGGCGCGGTCGTCGAAGGCGAGGGAGGGCCGTGGTTCTTCAAGGCAACGGGCCCGGACGCCACGATGACCAGCCAGAAGGAAGCGTTCCTCGCGATGCTCCGAACCGTGCGGCCGAACGAGGCGGCGCCGAAGACGGGGAGCTTCTGAGCCGGGAGCGGGAACGTCTGGCGGATGCTCCGCGCGTGCGCGGCGCTCGACGCGGTGCACGTCGTGGAGATCGCGCGGCTCGCCTCTGCGGTGGTCTCGCGCTGACGGTCTACTTTTTCGCTTTCGCGAGATAGTCGAGCACGAGGTTCGTCATCGCCGCGGCGCCATGGACGATCGCGTCCTCGTCGGGCTCGAACGCCGCGGTGTGCACGTTTGCCGTCAGCCCTTTATCGGGATTCGACACTCCGAGCAGGAAATAGAACGAAGGGACCTTTTCCGCAAAGAGGGCGAAGTCCTCGGCGACCATCGCCTGCATCGCGCCCTTGACGCGCCCCGCGCCGAGGGTCCTCTCGAGCGATGGCGCGCCGAACGCGGCGAGTTTCGCGTCGTTGACCAGCACCGGGTTCGCCTCCGGGTCGATCCAGACCTCCGCCGTCGCGCCGTGCGCGGCCGCAGTCTCCTCGGCGAGCTTCTTCACGAGCTCGAGCGTTTGACTCCGCACCGCGGGCGAGAGCGTGCGGACCGTGCCTTCGAGCTCGGCGGAAGGGGGGACGATGTTGAAGCGCGTTCCCGCGTGGAACGTTCCTGCCGTGACGACGACCGGTTGCAGCGGGTCGACTCGCCGGCTGTCGATCGTCTGAAGTGCCATCACGATCTGCGAGCCGACGACGATCGGATCGATGCCGAGGTGAGGCTGCGCGCCGTGGCTCTGCTTGCCGGTGATCGTGATCTTGAAACGGTCGGACGACGCGAACAAGGGGCCCGCGTTGTAGCCCGCCTCGCCGACCCGCAGAGGAGGCCAGACGTGCAGCCCGAACATCGCCTCGGGTTTCACGCGGTCGAGGAAGCCCTCCTCGATCATCAGCGGCGCGCCCCCCTTCTCTCCCGGAGGGGCTCCTTCCTCGGCGGGCTGGAAGAAGACGACGACGGTGCCCGTGAGCGAGGTGCGGCGCTTCCAGAGGAGCTCCGCCGTGGCGAGTGCGATCGTCGTATGCACGTCGTGGCCGCAGGCGTGCTTGACTCCCGGATTCTTC
>JAMPYE010000416.1 GCA_023700825.1 Thermoanaerobaculia bacterium
CGCATCGAGATCCTGTCGTTCAGCGAGCCGGAGGACTACCTCCCCAAGCCGCGCTGGATCGACCAGCTCGACGGGAAGAAGCTCGACGACGAGCTCTCGCTCAAGCGCGCGATCCGTCCCATCTCCGGCGCGACGCTCAGTGGACGCGCGATCGTCAACGCGTCGAGAAAAGTGCTCGCGATTCATCGCGTCATTCAGGCGCGTCCCGCAACGAAGGCAGGCGCGCCGCGATGACTCCGCTCCAGAAGTTCTTCCTCAACGCGACCATCGCGATCCTGACCGTTACCGGCGCGGTCTTCGCCTGGATGAAGTACTTCATGAAGTCGGACGATCCCTTCGCGGTCGCAAACCATCCCTGGCAGCCGGGCATGCTCCATGTCCACGTCGTGGCGGCGCCGCTCGCGGTATTCGTCATCGGCGCAGTCTGGGCGGGGCATGTGAAGCCGAAGCACGACGCGGGGGTCAAGGCGCGGCGCAAGACAGGGCTTGGCGCACTCTGGATGATCGCGCCGATGGCGCTCTCCGGCTACCTCATGCAGGTATTCACGAACGAGCGGCTCGTCGAGGCGATGCGGATCACTCACTGGGTGTCGTCCGCGCTCTTCGTCGCCGGCCTCGTGGTTCATCAGCTGCTCCGCAAGAACGGCAACGGCGCAACGAAAGTCGCGCCGGCGAGCGAAGAGCGGGACGTCTGGTGACGCCCTGACGTGAAACGGGCGCGCCCTGAGGCGCGCCCGCGATCAAATGCCCGCTTCATTCCGGGTGGCGAAGGCTACTTCTTGTAGCGGACTCGGACGCCGATGTCCTTCGTCCCTTCCTTCTCCATCTTCTTGAAATCGTCCAGCTTCCACTCCCAGATGAGGGTGTTGCCTTCCTTGCGCTTCGCGTTGTGCTCTACGACTTCGAGCTCCGATTCGATCTTGTACGCGACGCGGAGGCTCTTGAACGCTTCTTCCATCTGCTTGTCCATTTTTCCGTCCTCGGACGGCGGAGCCTGGTCCTTCACGTCCTCGGTCGGATTCATCGGCTTGCTCGTGATGAGGATCGTCTTGCCCTCGTCTTTGACCTCGAGTCCCTCGAACGGCTTGTCGACGGTCGATCCGCTCGTCGGGCTCGGAGGGGCGCCTTCCGATCCCTCTTCCTTCTTCTGCGGCATCGCGACCTGATTGAGCTTCGCGACGTCGTCGAAGGAGAAGACGAAGCCGGTCTTCATCTTCATGCCGTCCTGTTTCGCGGTGGCATCGAGCATCCTGATGCCTTCGGGCATCTCCTTGTTCGCCTCTGCGAGCTCCTTCTTCATGTCGGGCATCGGTTCCTTCTTCATCTCCTCGAGGAACTTCTGCCGCGCGGCGTCGAGCTCTGCCTTCGTCGGCTCGCCCGTCTTGCCTTCCATTTCGCGCTGCATCGCGGTCATGATCAGGACCATCGGCTCGAAATCGATTCCCATGTGGAACTCGGCCTTGCCGGAGAGGTCTTTCTTGAGAACGATCTTCTGCTCGACGTCGAAACAGCCCGCGAGAAGGATCGTGGTGAGGAGTACGACCAGGCTCTGGACGAACCGAGTCCTGACTGAGAAAGAGTGCATGCGGATTCCTTTCTGAATGTGAGTTGGGAAAGTATACGCCGCCCGGCGGGATTTGGATTGGCGACGGGCGGCCGGGGGTGGGTGAGCCTCGGACCGCCGGAACGTGTTGATTCGGCGAGACGTTTCGGCGACGATACCCTCGCAGCCAGAAGAGACGGGAAGCACTGGCGTCTGGGGGAAGTGTCATGAAACGCATCTTTGCGATGCTCGTCCTGTTGTACGTGTCTGCAGTCGGAACTCAGCGTCTCGAGGCGCAGGCCTGCCAGGTGAGTCTGGGGACCTTTGCTTCTTCCGCCTCGATCCGCGCCATCGCCGTTGAAGGCTCCGTCGGCGCGGTGTTCGACATCCGGAACACGGAAGTGCAGATCCTCGATACGACGAACCCAGGTCGCCCGGTCTCGCGATCGAAGATCCCGTTCGGGGCCCTCGATCTCGCAATCGACCGGCAGGTTCTTTACGCCGTCGACGGCGGGGGCACGCTCTGGCTCTACAACGTGGCCGATCCCTTCAATCCGGCGTTCATCGCGAGTGTTCCGGGCTTCGAAGCTCTCGATCGCGTCGATGTCTCGGGAGGCATCGCGATCGTCCGGGACTCCGGCGCCGAGAGTCTCATTTCGCTCGACGTCTCGAACCCGGCCGCGATCCGGCAACTCGCCAAGCTGCGTTACGTGGGGAATGCGGTCGACTTCGCGCTCCTCGGGTCGACGATGTACCTCACGAGCGACACGGACGAGATCCGCACCTACTCGCTCGCCCAGCTCGACCGTATCCTCCTGGTGGGCTCGGTGAGATTTCCCGGGTCGACCTTCACGCGCATCGACGGCGACGGGCAACAGCTGCTCGTGCTCGATTCGACGAAACGGCTTGCAACGATCTTCGACACGACGGGGGTGCTGAGTCCCGTGGCGACGAATCCTTACACGCTGCCCTTTCTCGTCGCGCTGTCGGGATGCACGCAGTACCTCTCGTCGAGCACGATGACGGCATACGACATCGGCGCGTGCGCGAACGGGCTCTGCAGCGTCGCCGACAGGGGACTCTCGTTGTTCAACGGCCGGTTCTCGGTTCGCGCGGACTGGGTCGACTCGAGCGGCGGGAAAGGTATCGCCCACGCGGTGCGCCTCACCGACAAGTCGGGCTATTTCTGGTTCTTCGACCGGACGAACGCCGAGGTCCAGGTGAAGCTGCTCGACGCCTGCACGGATCCGTTCAACCGCTTCTGGTTCTTCGGTGCGGGCCTCACGAACATCGAAGTGAACCTCCAGGTTTCCGACCTGAAGACGGGCCGGGTCTTCCGATACACGAACCCGCAGGGAAAGCCGTTCGCCCCGATTCAGGACACGTCGGGCATCGACGTTTGCCCGTAGTGCCGGACTGCCTGCCTGGCGGAGAAGCGTGATGAGCGTGATCGCATTGCCGGGATGGGTCGCGACATACGGGCTGGCGCGTCTCGCGGTGTTCGCGATTGCGGCGCTGGCCATCGCGGCGCTGTTCCGCCGGGAGCGGCCGCAAGTCGGGCAGGCGATCGTCCTGTACGCGATCGCGATCGCGGCCCGGGTCGCGGCGCTCGCCTGCGCCGCTCTCGAGCTCGAGACCTTCGCGCGGATGAACGACTTCGTCGCGCAGCTGCTCCAGGGAATGGCGTTCCTGAATCTCGCGCTGGCCTCGCTCTTCGGCACGCTGAGCGCGGCGGTTCGATTCGAGCCCCCCCGGATTCTCCGCGACCTGGCGAAAGCGTTCCTCTATTTCGCCTTTGTGCTCTACCTGCTCTGGACTCGAAACGTCGACGTGTCGAGCATCGTCGCGACTTCCGCGGTGGTCACGGCGGTCGTCGGGTTCTCACTGCAGGACGTTCTGGGCAACGTCATGGGCGGGCTCGCGCTGAATCTCGACCACTCGATCCGCCCCGGCGACTGGGTGAAATTCAACGAGATTTCCGGCATCGTTCGCGAGATCGGCTGGAGGCAGACCTCGATCGAATCGCGCGAAGGCGACATGCACATCGTCCCGAACTCGCAGCTCATGAAGAACGCGGTGATGGTCCAGGGGGCGCGGGCCAACGGTCCGAGACAGCAGCGGCGCACCCTCGAGTTCCAGGTCGATCTCCGCTACGGGCCGTCGCGCGTGATGGCGGCCGTGACGAGAGAAATGACGCGTCAGGCGATCGCAGGCGTCGCGACCGATCCCGCGCCGCACGTGATCTTCACGGGCATTCGCGATGGAATGGCGATCTACGGCGCTCGCTACTGGCTCACCGACCTCGAGCGCGATCTCACGGTCGACACCGCGGTGCGCTCGCGCATCGCGGCCGGGCTGGAGCGGGCACAGCTGCCGATTGGCGTTCCGCGCAGCGAGCTTCACCTCCAGCGCGAGCGCGACGAGCACACGCGCGTCGTCGCGCAGATGCGGAGTCGTGCCCTCGAGGCGATCTCCGGAGTGGAAATCTTCTCGACGCTCACTGCGGACGAGCGCGCGGAGCTGGCCTCGAGGCTGCGCTTCGTGCCGTTTGCGGCGGGCGACGCGATCCTCGTCCAGGGAGAAGCGGGCGAGTACCTCGTGATCCTCTCCCGCGGGTCGGCGGACGTGAGCGTGTCGGTCGAGGGCGGCCCGCCAGCCACGATTGCGGCGCTCGATGCGCCGGACTTCTGCGGCGAGTTCGGGATGCTCACCGGCGAGAGGCGCCAGGCGAACGTAATCGCTTCCTCCGAGGTCGACGCATGGCGTCTCGCGAAGGAAGACTTCCAGGAGATCCTCGCGCAGCGGCCGGAGATCTGCGAGGAGATCTCCCGCGTGCTCGCCGAGCGTGTCGTCGCCCTGCGCGCTGCCCGGGAGAACCTCACCGAGCAGGCGCGGGTCACGATGGTGGCGAACCAGCACCGCTCGATCCGTGACCGGATCGAGCGGTTTTTCGGGCTGGTTGACTGACTGCGCTAGAAGCGAACGATCA
>JAMPYE010000417.1 GCA_023700825.1 Thermoanaerobaculia bacterium
CACTCAGCACTCAGCACTCAGCACTCAGCACTCAGCACTCAGCACTCAGCACTCAGCACTCAGCACTCAGCACTCAGCACTCAGCACCGGCTGCTCATCGCCTCTCGCCTTTCGCCTTTCGCCCCTCGCCTACGGCCGTATGTTCGCCTGCAGCAGGTCGTGCGACTTGAGCTCGTGGCCGAGGACGTAGCGGCGGAGGTCGCGGGCGAGGGCCCGGAGCTCGAAGAGGTCGTCGGGAGAGTGCTTCCGCGCGGCGAAATCGTCGACGGGAGTCGTCATCAGCGCGACCAGCAGGTCGGCTGCGGCGTTGGAGACCACGAGCATTCCCGGCTCCGCGCATTCCGCGCAGACGAGGCCGCCGCGAACGTCGCAGCGCAGCGGACGCTCGAGCGGGCGCTGGCAGATCGCACAGTGCCGGATCGACGGAAAGACGCCGCCGAGCTTGAGGATCCAGATCTCGACATAGGCGACGACCGGCTCGACGGGGCGTCCCTCGAGAAGCGCCTCGATGGAACGGTCGAGGAGACGGTAGACGAGCTCCGAAGGGTCGTCGGGCTGCACGAACGTGTCGACCGATTCGGCAATGTAGGTGGCCGCGAGCGAGCGCACGAGCTCCTGCTGCGCCGGGAACGCCGAGCGGATCATCGACGCCGACTCGATCCGCACCGCCTCCTCGGTCTCCTTCTCCAGAAAGACGAGGTCGACCTTCGCGAGTGGCTCGAGCGAAGCGCCGAAGCGGCTGCGCATGCCGCGCGCGCCATACGCCCAGCCCCTGCGCTTGCCTTTCTCGGGGGTGAGGAAGACGACGAGCTTGTCGCGCTCGCGCGAGGGGATGCTTTGCAGGATAATCGCTTCGGAACGGTCTGGTCGCACGGGTAAAGGAAGTCGCGGCCAGTATGACACGAGTGAGCGAGGCGATCTTAATCCACCCCACCGAGGCGCGGCGCCGGTTCGAGGAGTTCGCCGCGCGCGATCTCGGCCCCGCCGACGTCGCGGAGGGCGCGCTGCTGATCGCGCTCGAGGAGTACCCGCAGCTCGACGTCGAGGCGACTCTCGAGCGGATCGACTCCTTTGCCGAGAGGGTCATCGAGCGGAGCCGGCGCGACGAGCCGGCGATCTTCCGTCTCGGCCACGTCCACGCAATTCTCTTCGACCAGGAAGGGTTCGTCGGCAACGTCGGTGACTACTACGACGAGCGCAATTCGTTCCTCAACGAAGTCGTGGAGAGGAAGGTCGGCATTCCGATCACGCTGTCGATCCTCTTTCTCCGCGTCGCGCGCCTCGCGGGGCTCGACGCGCACGGGGTCGGGCTTCCGGGTCACTATCTCGCCAAGATCTGCTTCGACCTCTCCGAGGTCTACGTCGACCCGTTCCACGGCGGGAGAACGATGACGGTCCCGGAGATCGCTTCGTTTCTGGGCGAGATCTCGAACGGCCAGGTCGCGCTGCGCGCCGAACATCTGCGCGCCTGGAGCGCGCGGGAGACCCTCGTCCGCGTCCTCGCGAACCTTCACGCGACCTACGAGCGCAAGGGCGACGCGAGGCGACGCAACGCTGCGATGGACCGCATCGAGATCCTCCGCGCGCTCGCGGCCGGGTGGGAGAACGAGGAGAGATAGTGGCGGAGGCCTCACCAGGCGACGAGGCGAAAGGCGAGAGGCGATAGCACCCCGATTCATCGGATTCTCCCGCCTCCCTCACCGGCTTTCCTTCGTTCAGCTCCGGTTCGCTCGCTCATCGCCTCTCGCCTGTCGCCTCTCGCCCGGCGCCACTCGGCTCCACGCGTGATCGCCTATAATCCGGGCGCGACATCCGAGGGGAGGATCACGACATGGGTACCCGCACGCCGAATCCGAAGAAGACGACGAAAGCCGCGCCGAAGACGAAGCACAAGGGATCGAAGTTCCTGAGCGGCAAGCGGATCTATCCCGATGCGATCCGGAAGGGAGCGAAGGTCGCCGACCTCGTCGACAACGCGTTCACGTCCTACAACGCGGGACGGCTGCGCGAGGGCTGCCATCTCTTCACCGAGAAGATGCTCGCCGACGACTGCACGGTCGGCATGTCGCTCACCGGCGCGCTGACCCCGACCGGGCTCGGCAAGTCGGCCCTGATCCCGCTGATCGAGGCGGGCTTCATCGACTGGATCGTGTCGACGGGGGCGAACCTCTACCACGACGCGCACTTCGGTATCGGTCTCCGGCTCCATCACGGCTCGGCGTCGCTCGACGACCGGATCCTCCGCGAAGAAGGGGTCGTCCGGATCTACGACATCCTCTTCGACTATCGCGTACTGCTCGACACCGATCGCTTCTTCCGCACGATCCTCTCGCAGCCCGAGTTCCAGGGGATGATGTCGACCGCGGAGTTCCACTGGCGCGTCGGCCGCTACGTGCACGAAACCGAAAAGAAGCTCGGGATCGGCACGGTGTCGCTGCTGTCGATCGCCTACCAGTACGACGTCCCGATCTACACGAGCTCGCCGGGCGACTCGTCGATCGGCATGAACGTGGCCGGCCTGCAGCTCGCCGGCGGCACGCTGAACTTCGACGTCTCTCGCGACGTGAACGAGACCGCGGCGATCGTCCTCGGCGCGAAGCGCTCCGGGACCTCGGCGGTCCTCATCTTCGGCGGCGGCAGCCCCAAGAACTTCATGCTGCAGACCGAGCCGCAGATCCAGGAAGTGCTGATGATCGACGAGGAAGGGCACGACTACTTCCTCCAGTTCACCGACGCGCGCCCCGACACGGGCGGGCTCTCGGGCGCGACGCCGGGCGAGGCCGTGTCGTGGGGCAAGGTCAATCCCGACACGCTGCCCGACTGCGTCGTCTGCTACGGCGACTCGACGATCACGCTTCCGATTCTCACGGCCTACGCGCTCGAGCGGCGCGCGAAGCGGAAGCCGAAGCGCCTTTACAAGAAGCGCGGCGAGCTGATGGCGCTCCTGCAGCGCGAGTTCGACAAGGCGAAGAAGAAGAAGGGCCAGCGAGCCTGGACCGACTAGCGCCTCGCAGCTCCTACTTCGGCGCGACGCGCTCGTAGTGCTTGCGAAACGTGTCGGTGAGCGGGTCGTTCCGTTTCGCCGCCAGGTCCCACGCCTGCTTGTAGAGCTCGCGCGCCTTCTGCATCTGGCCGTCGGTCTCGTACGCCTCGGCGAGCGAGTCGTAGACGTTCGGCGAGTCGGGGTAGCGTCTCGCGTTGTCCGCGAGGATCTCGATGCCTCGGATTCTGTTCCCTGCGGCGAGCTCGCGATAGCCGATCTGGTTGATCGTCTCCTCGGGGGTGCGGATCTCGTACCCGTACGTCTTCGTCAGCTTCGCGTAGTGTGCGTCGAGATGGCGGATGGGGTCTTCGATCGGCCCCGTTGCGGTCCTTAGCTCGGGAACCCAGTCGGAGAAGATCTGCCGGAGGCCATAGTAGTGGCTCGGGAGGACCACGGAACCGTGGTCTTCGTCCGGGAAGGCCCTCGTCCCCCAGTCGAGAGCGCGGGGGGCCTTGCGCTTGAGGAGCTTCTCGAGCTTCGCGAAGTTCGCGGCGTTCTCGGGTCCCTCGGCGCCCGTGCTCACCCAGAGGCGCGCCGGGCGGGGCCATGGCTGAGCGAAGGCCTTTTCCAGGCGCTCGAGCACGATTCCGTCGCCGTACCGGATCGACGGGCTGATCGCGATGTGCGCGTTGAACAGGGTGGGGCGCGTCGCGAGAGTCCAGAGCGAGAAGAGCCCGCCGAGCGAATGCCCGGCAAACACACGCCAGGGGGCTGCACGGTAATTTTTCTCGATGTGCGGGATCAACTCTCTCTCGATGAAGTCGAGGAACTGCTCCCCGCCACCGGCTCCCTGGCGCCCCTGCTCTGTGACAGGCGTCAGATTGCGCGTTCGATCCGTGTTCGGGATCCCTATGACGATCATCGGGGGAATGCGACGATTGCGTTCGAGGAACTCCGCGGCGACGCAGAGATGGTCGAAGGCAGATTCCGCGTCGGTGACGTAGATCGTCGGATGGACGGAATTGCCCTGCGCGTAGCCCGCGGGAACCCGCACGAAGATCGTGCGATCCTCGCCGAGGATGGCGGACTTGAGCCGGATCGCCTCGGCGGCGTCTCCGCGTGGTGCGAGCGTCAGCAGCAGGAGGGCGAGTACGGCGCCCTGTCGAAATCGCATGTCGATCACCTCGAAGCCTTGAACGTCCGCCTCGCGCATTCACGGCTGGAGCGCGCTACGGCAGTCCGAATATTCGGGGCTCCATGAACGATCATAAGTGTGTGGCCGGTCAAAGAGGTTACGCTGATGCAACAATGACTTCACGGGCGCGCACGCTCCTCTTCGACGGCGAGTGCCGCATGTGCAGCGGATGGGCTAGGTTCGTGTCGGCGCGCGATCCGCACGGAGAGTTCGCGCTCATCCCGCAGCAGTCGGAGGAGGGGCGCGGGATTCTCGCGCACCACGGCCTTTCGGTCGACGAGATGAGCACGATGGTGTTCGTCGAAGACGGGACGGCGTACACGAAGTCGACCGGCGTGCTGCGCGTTCTCGA
>JAMPYE010000418.1 GCA_023700825.1 Thermoanaerobaculia bacterium
AGTGCCTGCGCCACACAGATGCACGGAAGGTGAAAGTGAACGACCGCCATGCTTGAATCTCTCGATTCTCAATTCTCAATCCTCAATCTCGTCGACAACGAGTTCGTACCGCCGAAATCGAACAGCTACCTCGACGACATCGGTCCGGCGACGGGCGCGACGATCGCCCGCGTGCCCGACAGCGACGGGCGCGATGTCGATGCGGCGGTCGCCGCGGCACAACGCGCGTTCCAGGCCTGGTCACGAACGCCCGCCGAAGCGCGCTCGCGGCTTCTTCTCGGGCTCGCCGATCTGATCGAGCGGGACGCGGACGAGCTCGCGCGGATCGAATCGCTCGACAACGGCAAGACGGTCAAGCTCGCCCGCGCCATGGACATCCCCCGCGCGGTCGCAAACTTCCGCTTCTTCGCCACGGCGATCCTCCACGACTCGAGCGAAGCGCACCTCACGAACGACGCGGCGCTCAACTACACGCTGCACCAGCCGATCGGCGTCGCAGGGCTCATCTCTCCCTGGAACCTGCCGCTCTACCTGCTCACCTGGAAGATCGCGCCGGCAATCGCCTCGGGGAACTGCTGCGTCGCGAAGCCGTCGGAGCTGACGCCGCTCACGGCGCACCGGCTCGCCGAACTCGTCGTCGAGGCGGGGATCCCGCCCGGCGTCGTGAACATCGTCCACGGCCTCGGGCCGAAAGTCGGCGACGCGCTCACCGCGCACCCAGGGGTGCCGATCATCTCGTTCACGGGCGGCACGGAGACCGGGGCCGCGGTCATGCGCAACGCCGGGCCCCTCTTCAAGAAGGTGTCGCTCGAGCTCGGCGGCAAGAACCCCAATGTCGTCTTCGCCGACGCCGACTTCGACGAGGCGGTCGCGACCTCGATGCGCTCGAGCTTCGCGAACCAGGGTGAGATCTGCCTCTGCGGCTCGCGGATCTTCGTCGAGCGCCCGATCTTCGACCGCTTTCTCGAGGCCTTCGTCGCGAAGACGCGCGCGCTGCGGGTCGGTGACCCTTCCGACGACGCGACCGACGTCGGCGCTCTGGTGAGCTCCGCGCATCTCGCGAAGGTCTCGGGTTACCTCGGGATCGCGCGCGAGGAAGGGGAGGTCCTCTGCGGCGGCGGCCGCCCGGCCAATCTCCCGGATCGCCTTCGCGGCGGTTACTACCTCGAGCCGGCAGTCGTCCGCAGCGACCGCACCGACTGTCGCGTGATGCAGGAAGAGATCTTCGGCCCGGTCGTGACCCTGACGCCGTTCGACGACGAGGCGCAGGTCGTCGCCTGGGCGAATGGAACCCGTTACGGTCTCTCCGCGAGCCTGTGGACACGCGATCTGGAGCGGGCGCACCGCGTCGCAGCCGCGCTCCGGGCGGGAACCGTCTGGGTGAACACGTGGCTCCTCCGCGACCTGCGCGTCCCTTTCGGCGGGGTCGGCGACAGCGGCGTCGGTCGCGAGGGCGGCCGGGAGTCGCTCCGATTCTTCACCGAGGCGAAGAATGTGTGCGTGAAGATGGGCGAGAGGCGATAGGCGACAGGCGAAAGGCGAAAGACGGAAGGCGAGAGGGCAAGAGGCGAGAGGCGAGAGGCGAGAGGCGAAAAGCAGGCACGGCGGACAGCGTGGCAATCCTTGGTTACCGCGTCCGGGAGTGTCGAATTCCGCGCTTTCCGCTTGCTCATCGCCTCTCGCCTGTTGCCTCTCGCCTGCTTGCTCATCGCCTTCTCGCCTATCGCCTCTCGCCTGCTTTCTGGCAACATGGCACCTGCGGCTCCGTGTGGTTCCGCGCCAGCGCAGGAAAGGAGCGCTCCTTCATGTCATCTGCTGCAAAAGTCGGTGCTTTCATGCTCGTGGTCCTCGGGATCCTCGGGTTTTTCATTCTCCGGATCGAGGACATCAAGCTGGGTGGTGCCGCGACGACACAGACGCTCGACGTCATCTTCCCGTCGGTCGCCGGGCTCGACGAGAAGTCGCCCGTGCGCGTTGCGGGCGTCCGCGTCGGCAAGGTGAAGGAGATCCGGCTTTCGGGAACGAACGCACTCGCGACGCTCGAGATCGATGCCGCGATCGAGCTGCGCGAGGGAGCGAAGGCCTACGTCGCGAACCTCGGGCTGCTCGGCGAGAAGTACGTCGAGCTCTATCCGGGTGACCCGAAGACGCCGATGCTCGCCAGCCGGACGAAACCGATCCTTGGCGAGACGGTGCCGACCGTCGACGACGTCACCGCGCAGGTGTCGAAGATCGCCGAAGACGTGAAGGCGGTCAGCGCGTCGATGCGCAATGCGATGGGGGGCCCCGAAGGTGAGCAGCGGCTCCAGGAGATCGTCGAGAACATCCGTGACATTACCGCGAGGATGAAGATCATCCTCGCGTCGAACGAAGGGAACGTGAACGCGACGGCCGACAACCTGCGCAAGATCACCGACGATCTGCGTGTCGAGATCCCTCGCGTCGCCGACTCGCTCGATCGCTTCGCAAACACCATCGCCGACACCGTGACCGAGAACCGCGAGGACATGCGCGCGCTGGTGCAGAACTCGAAGGAAGTCGCAGCCGAGCTCCGCACGACCGCCGACAACCTCAACTCGATCACCGGCCAGATCCGCTCGGGCGAAGGGACCATGGGCAAGCTGATCTACAACGACGAGGCGCACGAGAGCCTCACCGGGAGCCTCAAGTCGCTCGAGTCGGGATTCGACGAGTTGCGCGACACGCTCGGCAGGGCCAAGCAGCTGCAGATGGCTGTCGAGGTCAAGAGCAACTACTACTCCGGTCTCGAGGAGAATCCCCCGGAGGGGTTCGACGGCAACTCGCGCGGAGGCGTTGCGCTGCTTCTGAGGCCGAACCCGAAGACCAACAAGTTCCTCAACCTCGAGGTCAACTACGACCCGCTCGGGCAGCGAAAAGAAAAACTGACGACGACGACGGTGACGGGGCCCGACGGCATCCCGGTGACGACGACGACGAACACGGTGAAGTACGAGAAGGACTGGGTCTTCTCCGCGCAGGCGGCGTGGCAGATCGAGAAGGCGCGGCTGAGGGTCGGCGTGTTCGACGGCTCGGGAGGGATCGGCGCCGACTACTTCGTCAACGATCGTCTCTCGGTCAGCGGCGAGATCTTCGACTTCGACGACCGGGTCGGGAACGAGGAGCCGCATCTCCGGATGTTCGGCAACTGGACGATCATCCCCGAGCGCGAGAACTTCCCGACGGTTTTCCTGTCGACCGGCGTCGACAACGTGCTCAACGACAACGCCATCACCGTCGGCGGAGGAATCCGCTGGACCGACGACGACCTCAAGTACCTCTTCGGTTCCGTGCCGCTCAACTAGAACCGAGCGCCGAGGAGGAGAAGATACGATGACTCAGCGCAAGACGAAGGTGGCGCTACTCTTCGGAGGGCGCAGCGCGGAACACGAAGTATCGATCCTCTCGGCCCGATCGGTCTGGGAGGCGGCACCGGCGGATCTCTTCGAGATCGTCCCGGTCTGCGTGGCGCGCGACGGCACGTTCCTCAAGCCGTCGGCGAGCCGGGCCGTCCTTCGCTCGAAGGGGGTCGAGACCGCGACGGGTGACGGCGAGTTCGACTTTCCCAGGTGGTTCCGCAAGGAAGCGATCGACATCGCGTTCCCGCTCATCCACGGCACCAACGGCGAGGACGGGCGGCTGCAGGGCTATCTCGAGATCCTGGGCATCCCGTACGTCGGAAGCGGCGTGACGCCGTCGGCCGTCGGAATGGACAAGGCGCTCATGAAGCAGGCTTTCGTGGCGGCGAAGCTCCCGATCGTCGAGTTCGTCGCCGTCAGCGAAGTCGAGTGGCGCGAAGAGCAGCGGAAGGTGATGCAGGCGATCGGGAACTCGCTCCGCCTTCCCTACTTCGTGAAACCGGCCAACGCCGGCTCGTCGGTGGGAGTGACGAAGGTCAGGAAGCCGGACGCCCTGGCGGCGGCGATCGAGCACGCCTTTCGGTTCGACGAGAAGGTGCTCGTCGAGCGCGGAATCGAGGCGCGGGAACTCGAGGTCGCCGTCCTCGGCAACGAGCATCCGAAGGCCTCCGTGGTCGGCGAGATCACGCCGGGCGCAGAGTTCTACGACTACAGCGACAAGTACATCGACGACAAGTCGCGCCTGACGATCCCGGCGTCGATCTCCCAGAAGCAGTCCGCGGAAATCCGCGCGCTCGCCCTCGCGGCGTTCCGCGCCGTCAACGCGTCCGGCTATGCCCGCGTCGACTTCTTCCTCGACAAGGGGACGAAGAAGATCCTCGTCAACGAGATCAACACGATTCCCGGCTTCACGAGTATCTCGATGTACCCCAAGCTCTGGGGCGCGACCGAGCTCAAGTACCCGGCGCTCATCACGGAGATCATCCATCTCGGAATCGTACGAAGCCGCGAGCGTGCCGCACGCTTCCAGTCGATGATGTCGTGGTTCGACGAAGTGGAGCACCTGGGTTAGGCGGGGGTTGTTAGTTGTTAGTTGTTAGTTGTTAGTTGTTAGTTGTTAGTTGTTAGTTGTTAGTTGTTAG
>JAMPYE010000419.1 GCA_023700825.1 Thermoanaerobaculia bacterium
CACTTGGCGCTGGTTGTGTGGCGAAGGCACGCCTGCCTGCGCGTCGCCGAAGGCGACACCACACCACTGAAGCCGAGATGTTCCCCGCTTCGCGTCGTGCGCAGACAGGAGTGTCTGCGCCACATCCTTTCGCGATTCTGTCCCTGCCTGCTTTGACCTTTGGCCTGCTTTATCTGCCGCCTGTCGTAGAATTCCCCTCTCACTGGGGGCTCACGTCATGCTGAAGCGAACGTCGATTCTGCGACCTGCATCCGAAGACCGGCTCGAGAGCCTGATCGCAGCGCGGCTCAAGCCGGGCGCGGACAAGAAGCACATCGACCAGCGCATCTGGGATCTCTTCGGAGAGGACTGGTGCATCATGTTCACCGACCTCGCCGGCTTCTCCCGCAACGTCGCGCGCTTCGGCATCATCCACTTTCTCCAGACGATCTACGAGTCCGAGCGCATCTGCGTGCCGGTCATCGAGACGCACGACGGGATCCTGCTCAAGGCGGAAGGCGACAGCCTCCTCGTCATCTTCCGGAACGCGCAGAAGGCGATCCTCGCGGCGATCGAAATGCAGCGGCGGCTCGTGGTCCACAACGAAGGCAAGGAAGACGAGGAGAAGGTGCTTCTCTGCGTCGGCCTCGGCTTCGGGCGGGTGCTGAGAATCGGCGACTCGGATGTCTTCGGCGCGGAGGTGAACGCGGCGAGCAAGCTCGGCGAGGACACCGCGAAGGCGGGAGAGATTCTGGTAACCGAAGCCGTGAAGGATGCAGCTTCGGAAATCGAGGACGTCTCGTTCGAGCCGATCGCCGAGACTCCGCCGGGCGCCGGCGCCGCGTTCCGGCTCGTCTACCGCTGACGCCTTCTCCCGGAAACACGACACGCCCGCCGTTCGCCGGAGAAAGCGGCGCGGCGCGCGCCGCCGTCGTCTACAATTCGTTGCACATGGATCACCGGGCGGGACGTGGTGACCTGGGCGGCGTCATGGAATCGCACGCGAGTGCCGTTCTCGCTGTCTTTGCGCTCGCCACACTCCTCCTCGTTCCCGGTGCGACCCTGGCGCAGCAGCTCCCGGCGATCAACTACACGGCTGACGACGGGCTCTCGCAGTCGCAGGTCTGGAGCATCTTCCAGGACTCGCGCGGCTACCTCTGGGTCGGGACCTCCGACGGCCTCAACCGCTTCGACACCGTCTCGTTCTCCGTCTTCCGGACGCGGGACGGGCTTCACAACCCGACGATCCGGACGACGGTCGAAGACGAGCACGGTAAGCTCTGGTTCGGGACCGAGGGCGGCGTTTCGAGCTTCGACGGCCGCCGCTTCACGTCGTACTCCGAGGCGGACGGGCTCGGCAAAGGGATCATCTGGGCGAGTGTGCGCGACCAGTTCGATCGGCTCTGGTTCGGAACGCAGTACGGCGGTGCGAGCATGCTGGAGGGCAGGCGCTTCCGTTCGTTCAGCACGAAGGAAGGGCTCGGGAGCGAGTACGTCTACTCGATGCTCGCCGACTCGAAGGGGAACCTCTGGTTCGGGCACCGTGGTGCGGGAGTCACGCGCTGCACCGCCGACCGCGAGCTCGGGATCAAGGACTGCAGGCGCTACACGAAGGTCGAAGGGCTCGCACACGACGAGGTCCGGGCGATCGTAGAGGCACGAGACGGCTCGATATTCTTCGGAACGCGAGGTGGCGGAATCTCGAAGTGGGACGGAACCCGCGTCACGACCTACACGAGCGCGAACGGGTTCGCCGAGAACGACATCTACGCGATGCTGGTCAACGTCCGCGGCGACCTGGTCATCGGCACCCTCAACAGCGGCATCAGCATCTGTACGCCGGACTTCTCGTCCTGTCGCACCTACAACACGGCGAACGGGCTCCCCGACAACGGGATCCTGTCGGTCTACGAAGGTCGCGACCACGCCCTGTGGGTCGGCTTCAACAGCGGCCTGACGCGCATCGCGAGCGACCGGATGGCGAGCTACGCCTTCGGCAGCGGTCTGCCTAACAAGGTCGTCTATGCGGTCCAGCCCGACGACGACGGCACCGTCTGGATCGGCACGCTCGGTGGGCTGGTGCGGGTCCGCAGAGGCAGCGCCCCGGGCTCGGCGACGAAGCTCGATACCTGGACGGAAAACCTCCCGGGCAAACAGGTGTGGGATCTGCACCGCGACAGCCGCGGACGGCTCTGGGTCGCCACCGAAGCGGGACTCTGCCACTTCGAGGCGCCGCGCGGCTGCGTCGACGTGATCGACGAGGAGGACGGGCTCTCGAGCAACGAGCTCTTCACACTCGCGGAGACGCGTGACGGAACCCTGCTGGTCACCGGCGCCGAGGGATTGTCGATGATCCGCTACGGAGGCCTCGGCACGAAGCCGTCGGTTCGGAACTTCACGGTCAAAGAGGGGCTCGGGGGAAACTACGCCTTCGCAGTCGCGGAGGACGCCGAGGGGCGGATCTGGGTCGGCAGCGATCAGGGGCTGTCTCAGATCGACGGAGAGAAGGTCAAGCAGTACACGACGAAAGACGGGTTGCCTCTCAACGAGGTCAACGCGATCTTCGTCGACCTCAAAGGCGTTACGTGGGTCGGGACCAACGGCGGCGGGCTCGTCCGCTTCACTCCTCCCCCGCGAGGCTCCGACGCCTCGCCTCGCTTCACGGTATTCGGACCTGCCGACGGCGTCCCCGACGCGGTCGCCGCCATCGAGCCCGACCGCGAGGGAAGGCTCTGGCTCGGGGCGACCGACGGCATCTTCCTTTTCGATCCGTCAAAGTCGGGACGCCCCGAGGCGATCGTGCTGAAGGTCGACAAGCAGGCCGGGCTCGTCGCCAACGAGGTGAACGTGTTCGCCACCGATCCCGAGGGAGGCCTGTGGATCGGGACGGCGGGCGGAGCGACGCGCTACGACCCTTCGCTCGCGCAGGACGCGCCGGCGCCGCCGCAGGTCACGATCGAGTCGCTTCGGATCCCCGGGCAGTTCTGGCGCGCGCCGTTCACCCAGATCGTCGAGGGACAGAAGTTCGCCGGATGGCTCGGTGGGGAATCGCTGCGTCTGCCTCCGCGCCTGACGAGCCTCCGCATCGATTTCCGCGGTCTCTCGTTCCGTGAGACGAGCCGCCTCCGCTACCAGGTGCGGCTCGAGGGATTCGACGCCGATTGGTCGGATCCGACCGCCGAGCCGTTCAAGGAGTACACGAACCTCGACCCGAAGAAGTACACGTTCTCGGTGCGCGCATCGACGCGGCCGAACGCGTGGGGAGCGCCGACGGTCTTCGACTTCGAGATCGCCCCGGCCTGGTGGCAGACGCGCGCCTTCCTCGCGGGCTCGATCGCCGGATTCGCGCTGCTCCTCTTCGGTGGTTACCGCGCCCGCGTCTACCAGATCAACCGGCGCAACCGCCAGCTCGAGTCGGCGGTCGACGAGCGCACCGACGACCTCCGACGTTACGCCCGCGCGCTCGAAGAGCACTCCCGCGCGCTCGATCGCGCGAACGCGCGGATTCGCGAAGCCGACCGGGTGAAGAGCGAGTTCCTCGCGAACATGAGCCACGAGCTCCGCACGCCGCTCAATTCGATCATCGGCTTCTCCGACGTGCTCGTCCCGTCGCTCGAGCCAAAGATCGGCACGCGCGAGTTCCGTTTCCTCTCCAACATCCAGACGAGCGGCCGCTACCTGCTGCTGCTCATCAACAATCTCCTCGACCTGTCGAAGATCGAGGCAGGGCGCGCGGAGGTCTTTCCCGAGCGGATCAACGTCAGCGACTTCGTCGCCAGCACCTGCGAGATCGTGCAGGGATACTCGAGGGACCGGAACATCGAGGTCGTCGCGCAGGTCCCCGACGAGATGCCCGAGGTGATGGTCGACATCCCGAAGTTCAAGCAGATTCTGCTGAACCTGCTCTCGAATGCGATCAAGTTCTCCAAGTCGGGCGACGTCGTCGAGGTTTCGGTTTCGACGATCCCGGCGGCACAGTCGCTGCTCCGCGTCGACTCGTTCGAGCTCGCGGTCTCCGACCAGGGGCCCGGCATCCGCGACGAGGACCGCGAGCTGATCTTCGAGGAGTTCCGCCAGGTCGGTGGAGGCGCGGCTCATCCGGGCGGAACGGGGCTCGGGCTCGCGCTGGTCCAGCGCTTCGTGCTGCTGATGGGCGGGAGGATCGACCTCGAGTCGACTCCCGGTTCGGGGAGCACCTTCCGCGTGACTCTCCCGACGGAAGTCCGCGAGTCGACCGAGCAGATGCGACACCTCGCCTCCAGGGACGGCATCCAGCCGCGCATCGTGCTCCTCGGGCTCGAGCGCACGCTCTTCGCGGCGCTTCCACCGTCGCTGGAGAACGAAGGCTTCGCGCCGGTGATCGCGGCCGACGTCGTCGAAGCCGTTCGCGTGGCGCGCGAGGTCGACCCCGTCGCGGCCGTGGTGAGCGTGGGAGTCGCGCCGCCGGAGGGATGGGACGTCTTCACATCGATGCTCTCCGAATACTCGCTCCGGGACCTGACCCTCGGCGTCTGTCTGCTCGCGGAA